>JAPLVH010000017.1:40429-53569 GCA_026397205.1 Candidatus Berkelbacteria bacterium
TCGTCCTACTCCTCCAGGTCGGCGAAATATGTGACCTTTTTCATCCAATTGGTGCTTTGCTGCCTCGGTCTGCTCCGGCACGATCGTCGAGGCAGCATCGCACGGTGCGCCAGCTCCGAATCCGCCCCCCCGGCGGAGCTGGCGCACCATTCCCCATTTTCTATCCCGGTCGAACCCAAGTGGTCCGGCCTTTTTCTTTTGCCAAGAGATTGCTATACTATATATAGTATATACTGCTGAAGGAGGCGACCAACTATGACGGTTCGAAAACCAGCAAGCGGGAAGAAAAAATCTAGCTCAAGCAAGCCCAGGTATCGTATTTGTGAAAAATGCGGGAAAAGGTTGAAAGTTGAAGTTTACCTTTCTCATACCCGCCAATACCACGAAGAAAATCATCAGCTTCCAGATTCCGCCCCTTTTCGTCCAATGTAGTTCATTCCACAGCCCAAACCGGTTGTGGTTTTTTCATCGCCTAAAACTGAAATTTGCAAATTCAGAAGCGGAAAAATCAAAAAAACAAAAAAAAAATACTCACCAAACTATTGACAAAATGTAAAGTTTCCTTTACATTTAGAATATAACCAAAAAAATTGATGCTGGACGCTAGAATCTTGAGGTTGGATATTGAAGTTGGAAAATAGAAGATTGAATCTAACTTCTAGTTTCAACTTCCAGTTTCTGGTTTCTAGTATCTATCGTCAACTAATTTTAAGGAGAAACATGGGAAAGATCATTGGAATTGACTTGGGAACAACAAATTCGGCGGTGGCAATTATGGAAGCCGGCGAGGCAAAAATTATTTCAACTTCCGAGGGTGGACGAACCTGCCCAAGCGTCGTTGCTGAAAATAAAAAAGGCGAACGACTTGTTGGTCAGCTGGCGAAACGTCAAGCGGTGACAAATTCGGAGAACACAATTTTTTCCGTTAAGCGATTTATCGGTCGAAAGTTTGACGATAAAGAATCGCAAGATGATTTGAAGAAAATGCCGTATGCGACTAAAAAAGCGACTGACGGTTCGATTCGCGTCGTGATGAACGGTCCGTCTGGCGCCGAGACAGGCAAACAATATAGTCCGCAGGAAATTTCCGCTTTCATCTTACAAAAATTAAAAGCTGATGCCGAAAAATATCTCGGCGAAAAGGTTACCGAAGCAGTGATCACTGTTCCGGCCTATTTTAACGATTCACAGCGCCAGGCAACAAAAGATGCCGGCAAAATTGCCGGACTTGATGTCAAGCGAATTATCAATGAGCCAACGGCCGCTGCGCTGGCCTACGGACTGGAAAAAAACAAGTCGGAAAAAATTGCTGTCTACGATCTTGGTGGCGGAACTTTCGACATCACAATTTTGGAACTTGGCGATGGCGTTTTCGAGGTCAAATCAACCAACGGCGATACGCACCTTGGTGGTGACGACTTTGATCAGAAAATAATGGATTACATCATCGATGAATTTAAAAAAGATCAGGGAGTTGATTTGCACTCGGATAAAGCGGCGATTCAGCGGGTAAAGGAGGCGGCGGAGAAAGCGAAAATCGAGCTTTCGACTTCGAACGAAACGGAAATCAATTTGCCGTTTGTGACAGCTGATGCAAGCGGCCCGAAACACTTGGCCTTAAATATCACTCGGGCGAAACTTGAGCAATTGGTTGGTGATTTGGTCGAGAAAACAATTCTGCCCTGCAAAAAAGTTTTGGCCGACGCCAAACTTTCGGTCGGCGACATTAACGAAGTTATCATGGTTGGCGGCCAAACCCGAATGCCGGCGGTAATTGATGCGGTGAAAAAGTTTTTTGGCAAAGAGCCGAATCATAGCGTCAATCCGGATGAAGCCGTCGCCATCGGCGCGGCAATTCAGGGCGGCGTTCTTGGCGGCGAGGTCAAGGATCTTTTGCTTTTGGATGTGACGCCGCTGTCACTCGGCATCGAAACTTTGGGCGGCGTCAATACAAAATTAATCGAGCGAAATACGACAATTCCTTCGTCAAAATCGCAAATTTTCTCGACTGCCGCTGATAACCAAACCCAAGTTGACATTCATGTCCTTCAGGGCGAACGGGAGATGGCGAGCGACAATAAAACTCTCGGTCGTTTCATTCTTGATGGAATTCCGCCGGCGCCGCGTGGCGTGCCGCAAGTCGAGGTGACTTTTGATATTGATGCTAACGGCATTGTTAATGTTAAAGCGGTTGATAAAGCCACAAGCAAAGAACAAAAAATCACTATCACTGCGTCGTCCGGTTTGTCGAAAGAGGAAATCGAGAAAATGCAAAAGGATGCCGAAGCCCACGCCGACGAAGATAAAAAGAAACGGGAGCTGATCGAGGCGAAAAATGCCGCCGAAAGTTTGGTATATACTTCGGAAAAAGCAATTAAAAACGGTGGTGAGAAAGTTGATTCGAACAAAAAAACCGAAGTCGAAGACAAAATCAAATTGGTTCGTGATGTAATTGACGGCGAAAATGCCGAAGCGATCAGATCGGCAACCGAAAATCTCTCTAAGTCGTTGCAGGAGATGGGCGCGGCGATGTACCAGAAACCGGAAAACGGAGAACAGAAGACGGAAGAATCAAAATCGGAGGAAAAGTCGGAAGAAAAACCAGCTGAAGAAAATCCGACAACGGAAGAAGATAAGTCGTAAGCTATAAGCTAATAAGCCGTAAGCAAGAGGTTTTCTTAAAACTTACAAGCTTACGGCTTACTGCTGGTATTGCAACATTAAAATGAAATTGATACAATTAATTCAAAGGAGGGGTTCTTGTTAGATTTTCTGAAAAAACCAATTTTTCTGGTTATCATTGCGGTTGCGCTAATCGGTGGCGGACTTTGGTATTATTTTTCTAACCGCGCAAGTCAACAAGCGGCGACCGAAGCGTCAAAAGCATCAACCATCGCTAATCTGACCAACGCTTCTGCCGCGACTTTCGACGACGCAATCAAAACCGAGCTGGCAACTGCCGACGCTCAATCGGTCATCGTTGACAAAAAGGCAACGCTTTGCGCTGTTGATGTTGATCTGCCACAAACACTGGCGAACGGCTCCGGCAACTCGATTTTCGGCTACAATTTATCCGTTGATAAAATCAACAATTGGACGATATCAATCTCCAACACTTCGGGCAAATTTCTCCGGGCATTGGTGCCAAAAACCGATTATCTCGGAACCCTTTCGGCGATCAATCGAAGTTTTTGGAAGATAAATTATGTCTTTGCCTTGCAAATCGCCGAAAAAAATGGCGGCCAGGATTTCCGAAATTTAAAGACGATCACCGATGTTGACTTAACGCTGAAAAACGGCGGACCGAACAGTTGGCTTTATTGGTATGTGACTTACAATGCCGGTGCCGATGTCAAAACCGTTCAAATTGATGCCAACACCGGAGTAGTGATCACGAATTAAGAATTAAGATTTAAGAATTTTGAATGTAATTTAGAATTGAGAATTTTTTCAAATAGTTACTTCCACAATTCTTAATTCTACATTCTAAATTCTTGATTTTTTATTTATGGATCCATACAAAACCCTCGGCGTTGAAAAAAACGCGACAACCGACGAAATCAAAAAAGCTTATCGAAAGCTGGCTTTGAAGTATCATCCGGATCGTGGCGGAACGCCGGAGGACGAGAAAAAGTTCAAAGAGATAAACGAGGCGTATCAAGTTTTGTCTGATGATCAAAAACGGGCGCAGTTTGATCAATTTGGCCGGACGGATTTTTCGGGGAACGGTGCCGGAGGATTTTCCGGCTTCGAAGGATTTCAACAAGGTTTTGGTGACGGCGCCGGTTTCGATTTTCAGGGCTTCGGCGGCTTCGGAGACATATTTGAAAATTTTTTCGGTTCGGCATTTTCCCAAGTCCAGGCGGAAATTAAAATCTCGGTATCGCAAGCGGTTTTGGGCGATCATCTTGACCTCGTTGTCGGCGGCGAAAAGGTCTCGATTGATTTGCCGGCTGGTGTTCAGGACGGTCAGTCGTTCAAAATTCCAGGCCGAGGTCGTGCTCACAATCGTGGCCGCGGCGACTTAATTTTGACCGTCAGGGTCGAAATTCCACGACATCTTTCGCGCGAACAACGCGAACTCTGGCAACAGCTCCGCGACTCGGAATCAAAAAAACGAAGTTGGTGGAACTAGATTGCACTGAGAATACAAAATAGTGAATATAGAATAAAGAATTTTGAATCCAAAAATGATTAGCTCCCTCACTTTGATACGCTAGCGTATCAAAGTGAGGGAATGAACCTCAAATTGATCTAGTTGGGATCGAATTAGATTCTTTCCAAAACCCGGAGTTTTGCACTTCGGGCGCGCGGGTTGGTAGAAATTTCGGAGAGCGAAGGAACAATTGGTTTTTTTGTTAAAATTTTGAATTTGTCGGGAAAATCAGCGATAAGTTTTCGAAATGCCCATTTTACAATTCGGTCTTCTTTTGAGTGAAATGAAATTATTGCTAACCGACCACCGGAATTTAATAATTCCGATGCTGTCGGAATAAAATCTTCCAAAACTTTTAGCTCGGAGTTTGTTTCAATCCTCAGCGCTTGAAAAACCCGAGTCGCAAAGTGAATTTTTTGTTTATGCTGGTTTGCCGTCGGCGTCGAATTTCTGATAATTTCAACCAAATCGCCGGTGGTTTTTATTGGCGCCAATTTTCGCGAATGAACGATATTTTTTGCGATTCGCCGACTGTATCGTTCATCGGCCAAGTTCCAAAAAATATCAGCCAACTTTTTTTCGTCGTAATAATTTACAATGTCGCTGGCAGTCAAATCATCTTCTTGATTCATCCGCATATCAAGCGGCACATCATTTTGAAAAGAAAAACCGCGGGCCGGATTTTCTAATTGATAGCTGGAAACGCCGAGATCCAAAAAAATACCGTCAGCTTTTTTGACATTTATACTTTTCAAAATTGCCGGCAAGTTAGAAAAATTGTCGTGAACAAAAGTTACTTGTTTAGAAAAATCGGTCAAATTCTTTTTGGCGGCAAAAATTGCTTCCAAATCTCGATCAATTCCAATGATTTTAGTTTGTAGTCGGTAGTTTGTAGTTTGTAGAAAAGAAAGCAAGGCCAGCGTATGTCCGCCACCGCCCAAAGTTCCGTCAACAAAAATGCCTCCACCCGAGGCGGACTGGTGGCCGATATCATCAGCAGAAAAAAAATCTAGAACCTCATTTTTAAGAACCGGCAAATGTTTAAATTCCATAGTACTACGATATCATACTTTCAAAAAATCGTCAGCAGATCTCCAAAAATCAAAAACCCACTGACGATTTTTCACCTGATTTTGCCAATCAATTATTGAAAAAGCTGGCGGGACAGTGTGGTCGTGAACCTTTATCATCCTTTCTGCCCTTTACAGAAACAATACCAGAAATGCCTTCAAAATGGAATAAAACTAGCATTTTTATAGTAATTGTGGTCTTTGTATCGTTTTTGGCTGATTTGAAGCAAAAATGGCACATTATGGCACACTATAAAAAGGCGTGTGCCATTTTATAAAACCAATTGGTTACCCAAACACAAAAAATTGCTTTTCAAAACAGAATCTTCGAAGGGATTGGGAAATCTTTCGAATATGACTTTGTGGGCGGGAGTTTCCCACTTGAGGTGACTTGAGCCGCAGGCGAGGACCAGAGGGCAAATGCCCTATGGGGAACACAAAGTTGTAAGTGAGATTGTCCGGCTTACCCTTTCTTAGCCCAGATGGGCGAATCTTTTTACTTATGATCCATTATTCTAACATTCATTCTGTATAAATTTAAACATTTTTTACATAAAGGTATCCGATCGGCCTTAAAATCAAGATGCAATTTTCTAATCCGTTTAAAACTGGTATTACCCCATATTTTCTTTAGGTTTTGTTTGTTGAAATCACCCAGTATTATTTTCCCGTCATAATCAACACAACATAGCGGAACTCTTCCATTACTCATAATTATTAGTTCGCTCCAAATCCTAAGACATGGGAAGGTAGAAGTTTTATTATTTAAATTTTTAAGAGGTCTAGAAATTTCATTTCTCTGGTCATCGCATGAAAAGTAAATTTTGTCCACTTTATCAGCCCAAAATGATTGGAATTCTTTTAATTCAGCTCCATTAATCTTTTGTTCAACAAAATTAAGTTTTATTTTCGGGTATTTTAGTTTCAGTGATTTTCTTTTCTCAATTAAATGCAATATATTATTTGTCGTCACTTCAAAATTTAATTTTTTCCTAATTGATTCGTAGTTTTTCTTTGTTGTGCTGTCAATACTCAAAATTATTTCATCAAGACCACTATTAAAAATTTGTTTTGCTGTTTTTTGGTCAATAATAGAAGCATTAGAAAAAAGTTGTATTCTTGCGCCTTTCGACTTTAAAAACTTTATCCGTTCAAATATATGTGGATCTAAAAAAGGTTCATTGTAAAAATTAAAATTGAAGTTTTTAATTCCATTTGATAAACAATCGGCTGCAATTGTTTTGAAGAAATCCATAGACATAATCTCTTTTTTACGGGTCATTTTTGGATAAGGGCACATGATGCATTCTGCATTACAAACATTTGAGGGTTCGATAGAAATCATTAAATCTGCGAGTTTAAAATTCTTTATTTTCGCATTAATTATACTTTGATATGCTTTTTGATTTAAAATATCATTATTTGCAATCATTATTTTGCCTATTTAATAAAATTATTTCATCCATATTGTAATAAAAATATCGAAATAATAAAGATTTTGAAAAGTTCTCAACAGCCCTTAAGAAAACTAATCGATTTCATAAGTTTTTTCATTCTACCTGAATATTCAATTCTATTTTTTTGACAATAATCAATTATTCCAATTAGGGCTACAATCTTATAAAGATAATATTTTGGAGGAAGGTGGCCAAAGCCATAACCGGTTTTTAGATTTTGCCAAAGAGTACCTTCACCATATCTGGCTGCAAAAATTGCTAAATCATATAATGGATCACCGAGTATGGCATTTTCCCAGTCAAGAATCCAGATTTTGCCATAATCGTCTCTGAGAAAATGAGACAACCTAAAATCTCGATTAAGAAGAAAAGACTTAGATATCTCAATATCCAAACTCTCTATAAGCCGATAAACCACATCTAAATCTTTTCTGGAGATAATATTTGAACTAAATAATCGTTCTCCATAAGTTTTGACATAGTTCAAAATGAACATTCGCCAACTATTACTATTTCCTGCAAAGGAAGCCGGATCGATCCAACCATAATTTGAAGCAATGTTAGCTAATTGCACCATCTGCGGCCCTATTTCAAGCATTGCTTCTCTCTTTTCTTTGGGCGCGACTAATGAAATAGGTTGACCATATATTCTTTCCATAACAAGTACTTCTTGATCCCTTGAATTCCTGTAATAGTCTAACACTTTTGGCACATTAATCTTGCGCATTCTTATCTGAGAAAGTATCCAAGATTCAATCTGTAATCTCTTTGGTCTGTTACTTTCTCTAAGCATACTAATTTTTCGAACGCTAGTTTTATCAACAAACTCAATCAAATTCTTTCTTTCTATTCTAGTATCCGGTTTATTAGGCATCACATTCCCTTTTCTAGGACTAATAATTATAAATGCATTTTTAAGTTATTTCTAGTTTATTTTTGCGATATTCTATATTAGCGCCAACAATAAAGGACAATTTTCTGATCATATCCAAAAAAATATAAGGAATATACAAAGACAATTTAAGATTTTTTTCTTTAAATTCTGGCAGAGAGACAGTAAATATTCTTTTAAAAACATATCCCAGATATAAAAATAAATTCCAAAACGTTGGATTGTAAAATTTTAACAATCTAAAATCAATATTATTAAGTTTACAAGCAAGGTAAGTGCCTCTACCGTAAGATATATGTTGCCTTACAAGATCTTTCAATGATGCCCTGTGATTATGATATACAATTGCATTTTTGCAATATTCCAGTTTGTCAAATTTTCTACATCTAAAAGATAAATCCAAATCTTCTCCGCCATAATGAGAAAATTCTTTTCTGAAACCGCCAACCTTATTCAAGATATTTTTTCTAAAACATGAGTTTGCTGTTATCAATGAAACGATATTTCCATTAGAGTCTCTAACCGGTTTACGGAGTAAGTTTTTAAAGGTTATATATTTTTGGACAAATGCTTTGGGAGGAGTAGAAAGAACTGTGCCCCCGGCACCAACTACCTTTTCTTGATTATTCATATATTTAACATATGAACTAATCCAATTATTTTTCGCTATACAATCATCGTCTATCATCAAAACCAATTGACCCTTTGAAAGTGAAATAGCATAATTTCTTACTAAAGCCACGCCTCCGTGTGAAATTTTTTCAAACTTAAAATATCTTATTTGTTTGGCAATATTTTCAATCTTGACTTCGTCATAACCACATTCTAAACCATCATGAATACATATAACTTCATAATCATTTTTGCCGTAGTCTTGGTTTGCTAGAGATTCAATGCATTTTAAAAATAATTCAAACCTGTTGTATGTGGGCACAATAACTGAAACAAATTGCTTCATAGTTATTCTTTTAAAATATTTTTAATTATACTGTCAATATTTTCAAATAGTTTATCATCAGATTTAATTTTGAAGTGAGCCTCATGCTTATTCGGTGATTCTAACTGTCTAGTAAATTCTTGAAATGTTTCTGGAGAACACTTGCTCAAAATCATTTTTGAATCATTATAATCTTCTCCTCTGGAATTCGCTCGTTTTAATGCAGTCGCATCACTGGTATAGAGATAGATTAAAACTTTTTTTGATAAATTGTTAGCCGTTTTATATATCTGTCTTCGAAACTCATATTTTAAATTTGTCCCGTCAATAACAATATTATTTTTTTTCTTTAATAATTCAACTGCCAAATAATGAAGTATTTCATATGCCTCCTTAAATTGGCTTCCTGAACATTTTTCAGTTCCGAAAATCGAATACGTAATATTTTCTCCAGATAAAATCGTAAATGAGTATTTCTTGTTTAAATAATCGGATAAATAAGATTTGCCGGTCCCTGGAAGTCCCATCAGAACAATTAATAATGGTTCTGAACTTTTAAACTTCCCGTATTTAATACTCTTTCTAGCTTTGTTAATATTTTTTTGGTTCATAATATCCTTTGACTTTTAGGTGTTTTAATCAGGGCTAAAAAACTATCCAAACTGCGAATATTAACAACCTTGTCCAGGCTTATTCCGTGATCTTCGAGTTGTTTCATTAAATTAATTAATTGTTTCAGCACATCAAATCCTACTGGTTCATCCATGTATTGTTGTTTCATTTTTATGGCCACATCTTCTTGGGATTTCGCCATTCTTTTCGCTTCTGCAAAATCAATAACCACATCTGAATCTATGGGTATTCTATTTTTGAGCCCCTGAAATGTGTGAAAATCTACGCCAATAGAGTACATTATTTTATATTTAGACATTATTCTTAAAATTTCTGTTGATGGCGGCTCGTTAAAATTAATTTCGATAATAGTATTTGTATTTTCTGCGGTTTGAAATATTAAATTCCAATCAATCGGTTGATCAACATAACTATTAATATGCCCCACTGCATCAATATTCGAGTTTGTCATTGCCGATATAAGGTTCTGAGTTATTTGAGCAGGATTTTCATTGCCCCAAGGGAAATGTCTTGAAGCAATAACAAAATCAATTTTTGCTAGCAATTCATCGGGAATATCTACACCATTAGTAATTATATTTGCCTCAATTCCGGATACGCATTTTGGTCTATCGTGTGATTCATTATACCGTGCAATCCTACTTAACATTTCTTCAATTATTTCTTGAATTTCAGCTTCCGAATAAGACTTTCCTTTGTATGGACTTGTTAGGTGATCATTAACAACAAAATATTCTGAGCGCAGATGATCCCTCATATATTCACCAATTTCTTCCAAACTTAAAATAGCATCTTCACTCATTTCCGTGTGAACATGAGTTAAACCCCCTTCTGCTACAGATCCATTGTATTCGTGATTCTCATTCATAAAAATTATTATCTAATTTTTTAGATACGATTGTTAAAAAATATTTTAATTTTTTTAAAATCGTTAATCGCCTCTTTAAAAATTAATTTGTTTTTCAATTGCTTATTTGATAGAAATATCATGTTGCCTTTCTTATCAAAATCAAACGAGTGTTTTTGATTGACCACTTGCTCTAGAAGTAAAAAAGAATCTTTAAATTGATAAATTTTATCATCTGGGTACACCTTAAAGAATAATTGACTAATTTCACCTGTTGTAATAAAAATATTTTTTGTTAGCAATTTTCTTATCATATATGAATGAATTGAATTGAGTAATTCTTCTAAGGCAATACTAAAAAAATTATTTTTATATAATAATTGTGCGCTTTGAAAGTATTGTTCAGATAATTGTAAATAGTGATCAAGAACTATCTTTGGAAAATTTTGGCTATCAATATGCCATGCTAACTGACCAATTTTTTGATATTTGAGCTTATTAAAATTATTTTCTATAATGTTCTCAAAATAATTTTCATCATCAGAATAGATTTTATAGCCCAATTTGATTGTTAATACTAGCCATGGGTTATTTTTTAAAATATTAATAAATTCTTTTTTGCCATAGATGTTCAAAGCAATCAAAGGGAAAGTGTTGCGCAATTTATCCTTTAGACTTCTTGATATTTTATCCTGTGATTCTCCCAGTTGCTCTAAAATAATAATATAATCAATATCCGAAGTAACCGAAAATTTTGTATTTGTGCAAGCCGATCCAAAAATTGCTAAAGAAACTAGGTTCTTATCAAAATATTTTTTTATCAATTCATTAATTTTATCAATTTCGTCATACATAATTTTCAATAATTTTACTTAATATTTTAGCAGCTTTCGGAATATCATTTATATTAATTGGACTCAAACAAACCCTTAGGGCATTATATTTATTATTTACAAAATAAATGTCTCCAGGGATAACGAATACTTTATTTTTAAGTAGCTCTATAAACAGATGAATCAGATTCACATCTTTCGGCAATTTTAACCAATAGTAAAATCCTGTATGGTCATGAGTTAGAATATTTTTAATTTTAGGCGATAATGAATTTTCAAAAAGCTTGTTCTTAATATCCAATATTCGAATTTTATTATTTATCTCATTATATATTTTTCCTGTTTTAAAATAATCAAATAATACTATCTGACTTAAAATGTTCGGGTGTGACATATAATACTTTTGAATTGTTTTTAAATTATTAATAATATTAACATCGGCAACAATATAACCCAGTCTTAGCCCGGGGAAAATATATTTTGAAAAAGAGCTTAAATATACATATTTGTTATTTTTTATAATATTAATTTCAGAATCTTTCTCTAGTAATCCATATGAATCGTCTTCAATCAGATAAGATGATTTTAATATATTTTCTTTCAATTCTTTGGCTCTATCTTTTTCAATGTATAGACCAGTAGGGTTTTGAAATTTGAACATCAGGTAAGCCAGTTCGATGTTTTTATCATAATTATCATTAAGATTAGGATCAGTCGTCTTTATGTCATAATCCTGAGATCTAAAGATATTGATAGCAGTGTCATACGTTGGATTCTGCAAAAGAACGGTGTTGATATTATGGAAGTTCTTAAAATAATTACCTAAAAGAAAAATAGAGCTGGTAACACCATTTGTTATGAGAATGTTTTCTTTATTAAGGATAAGGCCAGATTTTTCATTTACAAATTTAACAATTTCATCTAATAGATCCTTGGTCCCCTGAGAGTCATTATATCGGCCAATCAAATTCTTATCAAAGTTAATTTTGGGAACAATATACTTTATCATTTCTTCACTCAAATTGCCCCACCCTAAATTGTAAAAGCCATCGTTATTTGTATATTTATTTACATAATACGAAATATTATTATCTCTGAATTTGCCAACGTTTTTAAATAAATTATTTTTCTCATTCATGGTTGTCTGTTTAGTTTAAATTATACTTCATTATGTTTTGTTTCCCCACAAATGTATCTATTCGAGTCAGGCTTTTACAAATGCTTGGAATCCGTCCTTAAGATAAACTTTAGTTAGTACTTTTTGTTTTTTTACCAGCTCCGGATAATTGTGGTCGGTATATGATCTAGAGTTATCCCAAGGCCAGAATTTCGTCATCACCTTATCGGTTCCAGTAACAATGAAAGCAAAAATTTCAGCCAGTTCCCAAATTTTGTGCTTATCGTTGATCTCTGGATATTTTTCATATATGTATGAGAAAAAATGAGAAATGATAATTTCGTGGGCAGTAATTCTACGTTGGGTAAAAGGATTTTCCTTCCAACTACGAACTATTTTATTTCCACCCCAATTACTGATTCCGATGTGAAAATCACTTAAAACACATTTGAAAGATTGGTGTTGAATTGGAAAATCAGTTAGTTCTGACAATCTTTCAAAGAACATATCATTTATTTCATCCCAGGATTTTTGATACATTTCGATTGACAAATTAAGATATTTTTCGGAGTTTGAATATCTTTTTTTAACAAGTTCTTCTATTTTGCCCTGAATGCTTTCGTAGTTTTTCGCTTCAGATATTTTTTTAACAGTTTCAAAATCTAAATTCATATTTTCCGATTGATATTTCAAATCAACAATGCCATTCTTCGAAGAAAGAATTTGATAAATCATCAAGGCATCATATTTTTGATCGGCAATATATTTTAGCTTCATATCAAGTATGATTATAGCAGATTTAAAGCTAAAAATCCAAAAAATATATTCCGGATATGGTAAAATAGATTTATGACAGAAATGAATCGAGAAGAAAAAATTGAAAAGTCACTGAGATTTTGGCAGCGGTTTCTAAACCTAGGAAGCTGGCAGATAGATTTTAAAATTAAAAAATTCGAGCGGAAAGATTTTGTTCAATCCGGTGATATTAAAGTTGATGTTGAAAACAAAAAGGCATCGGTTATTATTTGCGATGCCGAAACCGGACGCGACGATTATATCATTTTACATGAGCTAATTCACTTGGTTGTACATGATGACGACCTCTTGGACAATAGCTGATACTTTTCTGCATACTGTAATGGGGTCAAATTGTTAAGTTTTTGATGTGGTCTGATGGTGTTGTAGATAATCAACCAAT
>JAPLVH010000008.1:0-19835 GCA_026397205.1 Candidatus Berkelbacteria bacterium
CCTCGCTTTCCGATTCCAATTTTTTTCCGCCGCCGCCGAATTTCGTATTTCGCTTTGCGAAATACGCCGCCAATAAAGAAGTTGTGTTTGCCCCGCCCACCCGTGCGTACACAACAGAAACTCCCTTGTATAAATCAAAGAAAAGATGTATCCTAATAATATGATCTCAATATAGGTTTGCATAACTCTATTCTATCAATAATAGTATTATAATACAAGTATGGCACAAGAAAATATAATCAGCAAGAACATAAAGAAATTAAGACAAGCCAAAGGCTTGTCGCAAGATCGGCTCTCAAAATTAGCCGATGTTTCTTATAATTCAATCATCAAACTTGAAACTGGCGGAATTACCAATCCGACCATTGAAACTTTGCAAAAAATCGCAAAAGCATTAGATGTTTCGGTTGACGATTTAATAAAATAACTTTTTATGGAATACAAAAAATTATCACTAAAAAATATTTCCGCAAACCTTTTTGTTTATGGGACGACTCACGCCGTAGTTGATGGAATTTGTGCCGCAGTAATTTTTAGTATTCTCAAAAATCAACTTGTTGGCACAACGGAATTTATAAGTTTGGTAATTTTGTATAACGCCTTGGCATTTGGTCTGCAGGCAATTTTTGGGCTTGTTGCAGATTATTTAAAATCTCCGCGAGCAGTCGCTTTTTTAGGTTGTATTTTGACAGGAATTTCTGCAATGATTTTTTTATCTTTTCCAATTGTGGCTATCATATTTACAGGTCTTGGCAATGCCTTGTTTCATATCGGCGGTGGCAGTATAAGTTTGAATTTAACTCCTAAAAAAGCGTCTGCGCCAGGAATTTATGTTGCCCCTGGCGCACTTGGTCTTTTGGCTGGCACATTGCTTGGTAAAAATGGACAATTCATTGTGTGGCCTTTTATTTTAGTTTTAGCCGTTCTGTGTCTTCTAATGTTTGTTATCAAAAAGCCAGAAATGAATTATGAGAGAGAAGTTGTTAGAGAAAATAAATTTAACTACTTTGAATTTATTTTATTGTTAGTTTTTCTATCTGTTGCAATTCGTTCGCTTGTTGGAATGGTGCTTGTATTCCCATGGAAAACAAATATTGATCTGCTGATAATTTTGACTTCAGCGGTTGTTTTAGGTAAAGGACTTGGCGGAATTTTAGCTGATAAATTTGGTTGGGTTCGAGTCGCAGTTGGTGCATTAGTTTTATCAATTCCTTTTCTTGTTTTTGGAGCAAATATTCCTTATTTAGCTATTATCGGAATGTTTTTGTTTAATATAACTATGCCAATAACATTAGTCGCTATTTCAAACATATTGCCGGGTCGTCCCGGATTTGCCTTCGGTCTAACTTGTTTGGCGTTGATACTTGGTGCGCTACTAGCCTTTAGTGGATTAAAACTGCTTTTAGGAGGACAACTGGTTATCTTTATAATTATTACAGTTTCATCGCTGGCTCTTTATTACGCCTTGCGAACTTATTTTAAAAATTACCAAGAGAAAACATTGGTCGGTTGATTTCTCTATATGTTTCATTTCGATTTTTTGTTATAATTAAATTAATCTAACCAATAAAATTATGAAAAAACTATCAAAAATTATATCCATGGCTTCCGTATTTGTTTTGAGCTTATTTCTCTCTACTCAAAGCGTTTTTGCTGATGCAATTTTGCCTGGGCAGGAAAGAAAATCGCCAAGACCGCCGCTTCCAAATAATCAAAATGAATTAATTGTTTATGGTGTGGTCGGTGGTGTAATCGTTCTTGTCGTCGTCGTTTCTGTTGTTGTTCTTATAAAGATAAGAAAAAGAAATGTTAATAAATAGTGGCAGTTATTTAATCGCACTTTTATTAACAATTGCGATTGAAATTATTGTCGCTATATTTTTTGGCTTCAGAAAAAAATCGGAGATAGCGACAATTATATTAATAAATTTAATCACCAATCCATTACTAAATTATCTTTTATTTATAAATGGATATTTCGGAATATCAACAATTAACACAACGACAATTATATTTTTGGAATTATTAGTTATTTTGGTTGAGTGGTTATTATTAAGCTTTACACTACAACAAAACCCAAAGAAATTATTTACTTTGTCCTTAGTAATGAATTTCTGTTCGTATATTGCAGGAGTTTTTATTTTTAGATAATTTAAAGGCGGCGCACCAGTTTTCAACTGGCACGAAATTCGGCGGCGGAAAAAAATTGGAATCGGAAAACGAGGGCGGGCAAAAATTCCTTCCCCCCAACCCCCTTCCTTTTTGCCCGCCCGAGCGTTCAGGTTTTGCGCGCGAAACGCGCAATCATTCGGGATTTTCGTCAAAAAAAGTTCGAACATCAATCAAAAAACACCGCCAGATAAAGTTTGGGACTTTTTTTACGCTCAGAAAGAGGTAATAATGAGAACAAAACAAGGAAAGACCTTTCGGGGTCTTTTTTGGTTGCAACCACGCTTGTTTTGGCAACTGTCTCAAAGACCGCACATGGTTCTGGAACTTTTCTGTTGATCTTAAAAAGCCCCTTAGTTTGGGACTTTTCTCGTAAAACCGCCATATAGGCCTTATCTTCACTGTGTACTCTTCTACTTCAAAACAAAATTGAACAAATAACCCGTAAAAATTATTCCAATTCCTACGATTCCCGCAAAAATCAAAATCAGTTTCGTTTTCATCACCTTCTTCAAAATCATAAATTCTGGTAGTGAAAGGCCGGTTACCGCCATCATAAAAGCCAGCGTTGTTCCCATGGAGACACCTTTTTCAGTCAAAACCGATACCAGTGGGATTACTCCGGCTGCATTGGAGTAAAGCGGGATACCGATCAAAGTAGCCAGTGGCACGGCATACCATTTGTCTCTGCCTGCATAGCGGGCTAAAAAGTCAGTTGGAACATAACCATGAATCCAAGCACCTATTTCGATACCGACCAATATGTAAGGCCAGACCTTTTTAATGATATCTAGGGTGTATCCTATGGCATAATTGTGCCTTTCTTGCCATGACATTTCGGCGATGTTGGCAGTTGCATCAATCTTGTGCTTATAAACAAAATCTTCCACCAAGCTTTCGACTTTCAGTTTGCCGATTATTAATCCGGCGACAATGGAAATTATTAAACCGCTAACGATATAGATCAGAGCGACTTTCCAACCGAACATACCAATTAGTAAAACCAATGCGACTTCATTAATCATTGGCGAAGCAACAAGAAACGAGAAAGTCACACCGAGCGGTACTCCCGCTTCAACAAAACCTAAAAATAGCGGCACAGCCGAACAGGAGCAGAATGGTGTAACTATTCCAAGCAGTGCAGCTAGAATGTTACCAACAAACGGATATTTTCTGGAAAGAATCCCCCTGATCTTTTCAGGAGGTAAAAAAGAACGGATTATTGATACCGCATAGATGATAACGGTCAACAAAATCAAAATCTTGACGGTGTCAAAAATAAAGAAGTTAACCGCCTCTCCCAAAAGGGAACCGTGGGCAATGGAAAATATGCCGTAAGTCAGCCAATCTGCCAAGAATTTAAGTGGAGCCCAAATATTCATTTGTTGCCCCCACTTTCTTTAATGATATTCTTGATCTTTTTAGCCAAACTTAAAAGAGCTTTTTTATTTAGCGAATAATAGTTATTCTTCCCGCATTTACAATTTTCAACAATTTTAGCTTCTTTCAAAACTGCGAGATGATGAGAAACAAGATTTTGTGGCAAATCTAAATCACGCTCAATCTCATAAACACACGATGGTTTGTTCGATAAAAGCTCTACTATTTTCAGTCTGTTTGTGTCGGCTAACGCCTTAAACATATCAATCATTATTGATATAATATCATGACATTAATCGGAGTGCAAATAGGGTACGATTCCGCATAGATCTTCTTTTCTTTTTATAGTGTGCCATAATGTGCCATTTTTGCTTCAAATCAGCCAAAAACGATACAAGACCACAATTACTATAAAAATGCCAGTTTTATTCCATTTTGAGGGCATTTCTGGTATTGTTTCTGTAAAGGGCAGAAAGGATGTGAAAGGTTCACGACCACACTGTCCCGCCATTCGACTCGCTTTGCTCGCTCATGGTCTTCGACCAAAGAGCAAACGAGACGAATGCCCTGAGTTTATCGAAGGGCTAAAATGATATGAATTATTTTACATACATTATTCTTTGCGATAACGGTAAATATTATGTCGGTCACTCGTCTGACGTCGACCGAAGATTTGAACGCCACTCCAGCAAGAACGGTGCGAAATTTACTGCTCAAAATACTCCGGTTAAAATTTTATGGAAGCAAGAATTCAATACTGAAATCGAAGCGATTAGACGAGAAAAACAAATTAAGGGCTGGAGTAGAGCCAAGAAAGAAAATTTGATTATGGGAATATGGGAATAATAATTTTCAAGAAGGCAAATGAAAATAGAAATAGACTTATGTCCACCACCAAAGAAATCGTATTTTATTTCAGTTTCTTTGAATGATAAGGAAGCTATTTCTTTTGATAATACTTTAAAAGGACACCGGATTGTAAAACAAGTGCTTGTTGAAAATAAAGAATTTCCTATTGGCACAAAGCCAACGGCTGAATGGGACACTATAATTCTTGACAACGGCAAATTTGAGAAGACTTATCATGTTAAATGGAAAGATATGGGCAAAAAAGATTGGGTTAATGACGAGGTTTGGGAAGCAGTTTGGCAGAAACCGATTTCTAAGGAGCTAAGTGGAAAACTTCTACATTTTTCTAGGTTAATTTCAGATAATTATTTGAATTTAGACAAATATACACCCGAAGTCAAAGAATTTGAAATTTTACTGGAAAATACAATGAGACATTTGGAGATTTAATACCACTACTGATAAACTGAAAATGTTCCAGACCCAGCTGTTCCGCCATTCGACAGGCTCATGGCGTTAGCCAAGAGATTGTCGAATGTCCCGAGCGAGGAATCGAGTCGAAGGACTTACAATAGTTCCAGAGACGACTGTCCCGCCATTCGACTCGCTTTGCTCGTTCATGGTCTTCGACCAGAGAGCAAACGAGACGAATGCCCTGAGCTTATCGAAGGGCAAAACATTTTACATAAAAAGGAGGTCTTTATGGTCAAATTAAAAGAGGAAGTAATTTCCACGACGGAAAAGCCGGTTTTTTACTGGCAGGCGACGGAGTTTGAAAGCCACCAAAAAAGTCGCGGTTGGTCGGCTTATGTCATCATCGCCGCGATAATTTTAATCGCCGCATTTATCTGGCAAAAATTATATTTGGCTGGAGGTGTTACTATCGCCGCTGTTTTGGCGATTTACAGCCAGGCACATTCGTCGGGCAAAAAGAAAAACTACGCCATTTACAACCAAGGCGTCACGATCAACGAGAAAATTTTCGCTTTCGATCAATTCAAATCATTTTGGATTTTCCCGTATCAGGAAAGAATAATCGTTCGATTCGAGCAAGTCAAACGATTATCATTGCCACTGGAAATGCCGATTGAAGAGGAGAATGCCGAACAGGTCCGACTGTTTTTATCGAAACATCTGCCGGAGCAGGAGGAAAAAGGCGAAGACATCACCGACACGATAAATCGGTGGATTAAATTCTAGCTAAAAGTGCAAAGCGAAAAACTAAAAACTATAACTTAAAATTTAAAATCTCTTAAATCCCGGCACGGAAGTGCCGACCACAATTTTAAGTTTTGCGCTTTAAGTTTTGCGTTTTTTCAGCGCCCGTAGCTCAGTGGATAGAGCGTCGGCTTGCGGAGCCGAAGGCCACAGGTTCAAGTCCTGTCGGGCGTACCATATAAAAAATCAAAGATCAAAATTCAAAAATCAAAAGTTAAAACAGAAAAAATCAAATGTCAGATGTCAAAACTCTAAAACTAAAAAATGGAATTTCGCTGATTTTGGCACCAAAAAAGGAAACAAAAATTATCGATGTGGTAATTTCTTTTCGGGTTGGTGGAAGATACGAAGATCAGAAGAAATCCGGAATTTCTCATTTTTACGAACATATGATGTTTGATGGCACAAAAAATCGGCCGACAGCAAATGCCATCGCCAAAGAAGTTGATGCCATGGGCGCCAGATTTAATGCCAGCACATGGGATGAATATACAACTTATTATATTTCGGCGTCCGATAATTATCTGTCAAAAGCAATTGAAATTTTAGGCGACATGTTGTCGAATTCGTTGTTGTTGGAAAAAGATGTCAAAAAAGAAAAAAATGTCATCGTCGAAGAGATTAAAATGAATCAAGACATGCCGGCGGAGCAAGTCATCGAACTTTTTGACAAAACAATTTTTAATGGCGATCCGCTTTCCGGCAATATTAGCGGTGATTATAAAACGGTAAATAGCATCAGCAAAAAAGATTTGGAAAATTTCAGGGACAAATTTTATGTCGCCGAAAATTGCTATGTTGGTATCGGAGGCAATTTTGTAAAGTTTTCCGAAGAGGAAATTATTAGATTGATCGAAAAAAATTTAATTCTTAAAAACGGTCAGCCGACTGAAATTTTTCCGGCTAAGGTTTCTTCGATCAAAGAAAATTACTCGACAAAAGATACTGCCCAAACCAATTTAATTGCCGGATTTATCGGGCCGGCTTATAATTCGGAAGAATATTATTCTTTTTCAGTTTTGGCGACAATTCTTGGCGGAAATATGAGTTCGAGAATGTTTAGCAAAATTCGCGAAGAGTTGGAGTTGGCGTATGATGTTAGAACCGATATAAATTGCACAACCACCATCGGTAGCATTTCGACTCAGGCCGGTGTTCCAAATGAGAAATTTGCCGACGCGCTTGCGGCGATTTCCGGTGAGTATCAAAGAATCAAAAAAGATTTGTCGCCGGAAGAAGTCGAGAATGCCAAAACTTACCAAATCGGACACTCAAAATTATCATTCGAAAATTCTTACAACACGGCCTATTTTATTTTGAAATATTATTTCACCACCGGCAAATTAACTACGGTTGAAGAAATTATTGATAAAATAAATTCAGTGACATTTAATGACGTCAAAAAAGTTGCGGAGAAATATTTGATTGCTGATAGAATGACAGTTACAGCGATCGGACCGAAAGTAAAATAATTTTTAAAAGGAGATTTATGTCAAAAGTTAAAACAGAACGAACGATGATTGCGATTAAGTCGGAGTCAATTCAACGACATTTGATCGGAGAATTTATTACAAAATTTGAAAAACGTGGGTTGAAAATGGTTGCTTGCAAATTAGTAGCGCCGGATTCAGAACTGATCGGAAAACACTACGCTGACGACGAAAGTTGGTATATCTCCTCCGGGACAAAAACCCGGGAAAACTACGCCGCCAAAGGCGAGAAAAATTTACTTGAGCCGATCGAATACGGCAAATTGACCCGAAAAAAATTGATGGATAGTTTGCGCGACCGGCCGATTTTGGTTATGATTTGGCAGGGAACTCACGCCGTGGCGCTCGGACGAAAAACCGCCGGCGCAACAAATCCGCTGACCGCCGATATCGGCTCGATCCGCGGTGATTATTCTATTGATTCCTACGAAGTTTCCGACGCCACCGGTCGGGCGATTCAAACACTTGTCCACGCTTCCGGTTCGCCGGAAGAAGCGGAAAACGAGATCAAAATCTGGTTTTCACCGGAGGAAATTTTGGATTATGATTTAGTTGTTGAGGATGTTTTTTCAAATGGGGAATGGGGAAGAGTTCGAAGAAAATGACTAAATCCGAATGATTAATGCCAAATGAAAAAGAAATCGAATCCGAATATCGAAATTCGAAACAAATAGAATCAAAATAAATCAAAAAGAAATTAAGAATTCAAAGGGGAAAACCATCAGACATTGTCCGGTGGTTTTTTCTTGCAAATTATTTTAATTGTGATAAGATGAATTCATTCCGCCAATCTCTAGGAGGCAACTGATGATCTACCAGATTCCGTATGCCTTTCGCTCAACTTTTATCGGTAAAGAATCGTTGTTTCCAACATGCACAGTTTTGATTTCACGCGGCCATCCTTGTATAGTTTTTCATAAACGTGGAACTGAAATCCCGCCATCGGAAATTGTCGAACAGCAATTAATCGGATTGAATCGGGAGGTTGTCATACTGATCGCCGATTCTGCTGATGAAGCGTTGAAAAAGTTTTCCGAATTCGAGCATGCAAAAGTCGGAGCGATCTGGATCGATTCCGAATACGACCCGATCATCGAAATGCCGCATTGCCCGGAGTTGCACAAAAATAGCAAATGGGAATTCATCTGCGGCGAATTAGACACCGAAGCACCGGAGGATCTCGGCGAGCCGGGAGTCTATGGAATGTGTATTTTTGAAGGATATGATGCACCTGATTTTTGCCCGATTCCAAAAATTTATTACATTGTGACCGACGAAATCAAAACGGAATTGGCCGAAACAATTACCGATCCTGTTCATCCGGAAATCAGCTATCGGATTATTCGAGCGGAGAAACTGGCTGAACTGACGAAAAAAGAAAAGTAACATTCCCCGCCGGCCGATTTTGGTCGGTTTTTTTGTTCTGTAAATTTTCTTGGCTTTTTGATATTCTTAAAACAATGACTTACATCATACTTTTTCTGGCAACTTTCACAATATCTTTAACTCTCACCGGCATCGTTCGGGATTTTGCCATCCGAAGAAAATTAGTTCAAATGCCGCGTGACCGCGACAGCCACAAAAAACCTCTGCCGCGAATCGGCGGAGTGGCGATTTTTTTGGCTTTTCTGATCGTTTCGATTTTATATTTTTATCTCGGCAATCACGGCTTAAAAATTGGTGACGGAAATTGGTTCGGAGTTGACAAAAAAATCGCCGGCATTTGGCTGGCGTCATTAATCATCGTTGTCGCAATGTTGATTGATGATCTTCGCGGTTTGCCGGCCCCAGTTAAGCTTTTTTTTCAGATCGTGGCTGTTGGATTTATTGTCGCCGCCGGCATTGGCATTGATTCACTGCCGAATCCGTTCGGTGGAATCATCAATTTGAACTCGGTTTACTTGCCGGTCAATTTCTTTGGCACGATTTACCACTTCTCGCTTTGGTCGGATCTTTTGACCGCCGTTTGGCTCGTCGGAATGATGAATGTTGTCAACTTCATTGACGGTGTTGATGGACTAGCCGCCGGCATTTCCGGCATTGCGGCGACAATATTATTAATTTTGTCTCTCCTGGTCGGACAAACTGCGGTGGCGATTTTGGCTCTGATTTTTGCAGCTGCAATTTTCGGCTTTCTGCCCTGGAACTTTTTTCCGGCGAAGATTTTTATGGGCGACTCCGGCTCGATGTTTTTGGGTTTGATTCTTGGTGTTATTCCGTTAATCTCCGGCGGAAAATTAGCGACGGCCTTTCTGGTTCTCGGTTTTGCCATTGTTGACGGCATAATTGTCGCCGGCGCCCGAATTATCCATGGGAAAAATCCCTTAACAACGCCGGATAAAACTCATTTGCACCACCGGTTTTTGGCCGCAGGATTTTCCGTGCCACAATCGGTCATCGCGCTATATTTAATCGCCGGACTTTTCGGCTGGGTCGCTTTGCGATCAACCACAATGGCGAAAATCATCGCCTCGACGATTCTGATCATTTTTGTAGCTTTGCTAATTATCGGACTGAATTTTATTAAGAAAGTTCGTGCAAATAACAACCGAATTAAGAATTAAGAATGCAGAATTAAGAATTGTGGTTGGGGGATTTTTTGGAAAATTCTCAATTCTAAATTAGATTCTAAATTCTGAGATCTTAATTCTTAATTATTGAAATTTATGCAAAATTCGCGCAACAAATTTGTCAAAATCGTTTTCATCATCCTTTTAATTTTGATGTTGGCTTTTATGTTTCTGCCACTGCTGGCAAGCATGAAGTAAAATCAAAAATCAAATATTAAAAATTAAAATGATAAATCAAAAAGATATAAAGGATAAAATCCCGGCACGGATGTGCCGACCAACATTTTGATCTTTGACTTTTGATATAATGAATTTATGTCCGATTCCTCCTTCACATTCCGTGGTCAGCGGCCGAACGAACGGGTGGAAAATGTCATTCGCCGCCACCCGATAGTTTTTTGTTGGCCGCTACTAAAAGCGACTTTTGCTTTGGCAATCATCGCCGTGGTTTTTGTTTATTTTTCTCTCGGAACTTTTTTCTATCTCGTCGCGCTGGTCGGTGGACTTTATATCTTTGCTGAAGTTTTCAAAATCATATTTATCTACTCGAACAGCTTTTGTCTGATCACCAATCAGCGGCTGATAAACATTGATCAGAAAGGTTTTTTCAATCGCGATATCTCGGAGACCGACTTTTTCAAAATTCAGGATGTGACAAATAAAACCAGCGGTTTTTTCGGCACGACGCTGAATTATGGCATCATCACCGTTCAAACCGCCGGCACGCAAAATCAACTGGTGATCAAAACAATTCCCGATCCCTACCAAATCCAGCAAGAAATCACCAGAAATATTAGGAGATAAAAAAAGACCCTCGGTTATTCTGGCCGCGGGTCTTGGGTGAAACAGTTCTCGTCGTGTGTTGTTGCTTCGCGGTGTTTTTCGATCAGAGCTAGGACTAGAATGTCCTTGTTGCCTGCGGCAACATCGCGATAGAGCCCTGTCGCCCGCTGGCAGCCGACGTCGGTTATTATCTCTTCCTCCATGATAATCACTCCTTTTCAAAGCTATTTATTTATAGCAAATTAAAATAATTATGTCAAGCTTTTTTGAATTTTTGCCAAATCAAAATATGCCCTGGCTCTGGCTTCGCTGTTCGGCCGACCGGTTTTTAAGTTGATATCGGCTTCATTTCCGAGCAAACACATCACCGGAATTTCTGACGACCGAGAAAAAAGCCGGTGCATTCTTGTCGCTTGGAAACAGATCTCTTCCAACCGGTTATTTCGATCGCCGGCACCGGTTTTCGTTTTAACATAGCGATTGTCTGGCAGAATTGAAAATTTTAGCTCACGAAAATCAATTTTTGAAAAATCCAATTCACTGGGTTTTTTTATCTTTCCGTCATAGACAAGATAAAAATCGTCGGAGACTCTTTTAATTTCAGCAAAAAATCTCTGTAAATCCTCCAAAGTTTTCATCGAATTCAATACTGGCAAAACGGCGGTTCCCAGTTCTTCGCGGCTGGCGGTGTAAGAGAGAGTTTTTGTTTGAATCGCCAATTTTCTCCCGCCGGCGGTTCTGGCTTTCCAATCGGTCATTCTTCTAAGGTCGTCGCCAATTTTTGGATATTCAACTTGCTCGATTCCTTCAAGATCGTGCAAAAGTTCCGCTGTTGCTAGCTCGCCGAGAAGTCCGAAAAGAAATGGCTTGGTATCAACTCCGGTTTTTTGAGCAACTTTTTCCAAAATTGCCGTTGCGTTACCGACAGCTTTTTCGCGAATCTGACGATTTTGAGTCAGCCGACAAAATGTATCGGCTAAAATTGCCCCTTTTTCGTGAGCGTCAACTTTTGCCCGTACCAAATCAACAGATGCTTCAACAAATTTTCTTTGTCGCTCATTTTTCTCTTCTCCGGTTAACATTTCATCTGGATTGTAAATATCAACCGATGATCTTTCTGAGATTACCATAATTCCTCCAGTTATTTCACAACAACATTTTCCTCTCCGACTATCTCTTTCAATTTTCGCAGAACTACAGGTGACAAGTCAAGGCGGTTTTTTAATTTCATCTCGCGCCAGCCGGAACCGTTTTGCGGAACGCGAATTACAACCGGCGATTCGCCGGGATGAGTTTCTAAAATCCCCTTAATCTCCCTTAAAATCCCTTTGTCGGCATCGCGAGGAATGGAAATTGTCAAAGAGCCGTAAGCCGTAAGCCGTAAGCCGTCGGTTGAAGGATTTTTGTTTGACATTTTCCCATTTGGAATTTCTCCATTTTCATTTGACATTTGGAATTTGGAATTTGACATTTGCCCATAACCATTTCCGTTTGATTTGAAATCTTTTCGCTTCGTTCTTTTTTCAAATGGTGGAATTTTTTTCGGCTCATCGGCGGCATAAATATTTTCGGCCAAAATTTTCAGCTCGCCATCTTTGTTCGAAACATAGCCGTCAATCACCAGCGGCTTATCCATCGTCACCAGCGCTTGATTTTCGGCTAAAACTTTGGGGAAAACCAAAACTTCAATCGCCTTTGTCTGATCCTCAATTTTTATAAATGCCATTTTTTGATTTGATTTTCGAGTCATAATCTCCTGAATCGCAACAACCATGCCGGCGAAACGAACAAATTGATTTTCCATCTCATTAGAAATTTCGACAATTTTTTTCTCCTGATACGGCGCCAATATCGGAATCAAATCATTTAATGGATGCTCGGAGATATACATGCCCAAAAGTTCCCGTTCCCAAGCAAGGCGCTGTTTTTTCTCCGTCGGTTTGGTTTCCTCCAGATCAACTTTCATAATTTGAACTTGCCCGTCGGAAAATAAAGATGATTGCTGGCTGTTTTTGTTTCTGGCAACGGCCCCAGAAAATGCCAGCATCTTTTCCATATTAAATAGCAGGGTAGAACGCTCGGCAAATTCATCCAAAGCGCCGGCCATCACCAAAGCCTCCAAAGATTTTTTGTTTATAACTTTCGGTCCGAGCCGGGTGAGAAAATCCTCCAGATCTTTAAAATTGCCGCCGGTTTTGCGCTCCTCAACTATCTCTTCGGCAACAGCGGCACCGACATGTTTGATCGCCGACAAACCGAAACGAATATTTCCAGTGTCTTTGACAACACCGAAATCAACGAACGATTCGTTGACCTCCGGTGGCAAAACATCAATTTTCATCCGTTTGCACTCCTCAATTTCAATCGCCAATTTATCCAAATCATCTTTGTTCGAAGTCATCAGCGCCGACATATACTCCGGCGGATAGTTGGCTTTAAGGTAAGCGGTTTGATAGGCGACCAAACCGTAGCTGGCGGCGTGGCCTTTGTTAAATCCGTAACCGGCAAAGGTTTCGATCTGTTGCCAAAGCTCCTCGGCAACACTTTCCTTCATCCCGCGCTCGATAATCTGGCGGAAAAATTTTTCCTTTTGGGCCACCATCTCTTTTTTGATTTTTTTCCCCATCGCTTTGCGAAATTTGTCAACCTCCTCCCAATTGTAACCGGCGAGTTCGATTGCCATCGAGAGAACATCATCTTGATAAACGATCAAGCCCAAAGATTTCGATAAAAATTTCTCCATTCGCGGATCGGCGTAAATAATTTTTGCCGGATTATGTTTCCTGGCGATATACTCCGGAATAAAGGCCATCGGGCCGGGACGATAAAGGGCAACCATCGCCATAATGTCGTCAATCGTCGTCGGTCGCAACTCCTTGATATTTTTTCGCATGCCATCGGATTCCAATTGGAAAACGCCGATCGTTTCGCCGCGCGATAAAAGTCCAAAAGCTTTTTTGTTATCGAGCGGAATTTCGTCCAAAATAATTTCGATGTCGCGGGTTTTGCGAACAATTTTAATTACATTTTGAATAATTGACAAGTTGGCAAGGCCGAGAAAATCCATCTTAATCAGCCCGACGCCATCTTCACCGACGGCGTGCATTTCGTATTGAGTAATCAACCGGTCGCCTTTGGCATCCATCATTACCGGCGAATAATCGGTAATCGGTCCGGGCGCAATGACAACGCCGGCGGCGTGAACCGACGCGTGGCGGACGACGCCCTCGAGCCGCTTGGCGATGTCCAAACATTTTTTCACCTGCTGGTCAGAGTCATAAAGATTTTTTAATTCCGGCACCGTTTCCAGCGCTTGTTTCAGATTGGTTTTAACCGCTGGAATCAGTTTGGCGATAATATCAACTTCGGAATAGCTCATGCCCAAAACCCGACCGACATCGCGAACCGCCATTCGGGCCGCCATCGTTCCAAAAGTGATAATTTGGGCGACATGATCTTGGCCGTATTTTTTGGCGACATATTTGATAATATCGTTGCGGCCGGAGTCGGCGATATCACAATCAATATCCGGTGCCGACGGCCGAAACGGATTGAGGAATCGCTCGAACGGCAAATCATAATCCAAAGGATTCAATTGTTTGGCGGTAATTTCCAAAGCGTAGGAGATCAAACAGCCGACGGCCGAACCTCTGACATTGGTCGGAATTTGGTTTTCGCGTGCCCAGTGGAAAAAGTCCTGAATAATCAGAAAATAACCGAAATAACCCTTGTCCCTGATGACTTTAAATTCGTAATCAATTCTTTCCCTGATTTCCGGCGTGATATTCTTGATTCTCTCCGGCAGGCGCTGATCAATTAATTTTTTTAGATATGATTCGTAGGTCTCATCGGCCGGCAAAGGAAATTCCGGAAACTTAAATTTCCCGAGTTCAATTTCAACATTACACTTTTCTGCGACCCCCAAAGTGTTGGCGAGAACCTCCGGGTGGTCGGCAAAAATCTCGGCCATTTTTTCGGTTGAAAGTAGCGAGTAATCATCGCCCTTCATTGTCATTCGATTTTCATCGGAAATCAGCTTGCCGGTTTGCAAACAAATTAAGGCGTCGTGGGCTTCATCGTCGGCCGAATTGACATAATGCGGATCGTTGGTGGCGATGACTTTCAAACCAAATTCCTTGGCCAACTTAAAGATATTTTCGTTGGCCTTTTTCTGCTCCGGCACGGTGTTCGGGTGGTGCTGGACTTCCAGATATAAATCGTCTTTGGAAAAAATTTCCAGATATTCTTTAACAGCTTTTCGACCCTCGTCAAGTCCCTCGAGCGATTTTCTGGGAATTTCGCCGACAACACAGGCGCTACAGGCGATCAATCCTTCGGAGTATTTTTTTAATGTTGCTTTGTCAACCCGCGGTTTGTAGTAAAATCCCTCAAGGTGGGCGATCGAGGTCAATTTCAAAAGATTTTTATAACCGGTCTGGTTTTTCGCCAAGAGAATTAGGTGATATGATGAAGAATCAATTCGCGGCTGTTTATCTTTCATTGTTCGGGCGGCGACATAGGCCTCGAGACCAAGTATCGGTTTGATATCGGCCTTTTTACACTCCTGATAAAATTCGATTATTCCGTGCATCACGCCGTGGTCGGTCAAGGCCAACGCCGATTGACCGTCGTCCTTGGCGCATTTGATCAAATCGGGAATCTTCCCCATGCCGTCAAGCATCGAGTAGTGAGAGTGAACATGAAGATGGACAAAATTTGGCATAGAAATCAATTAAGAATTAAGAATGCAGAATTAAGAATTGTGGAAGTGGAATTTTCGAAAAATTCTCAATTCTAAATTACATTCTGAATTCTGAGATCTAAATTCTTATTTTCTCGATCGACGAACTAAAAAAATTCTGCTATGATAAGCTTAAATTATGAGACATTTTATTTTTATTTTAGGTCGAGAAGCTTTTTTGGCGGCGGCTGAACTTCAGGCGGTTTTGAAGAGAGGAGTCAACCACTCTGATTTTATTGTAGATAAAAACTGGGTGACAATCAAATCGGCTGACGACGAGAAAATTATCGGCAATTTAATAAATATTCTCGGTGGGACAATCAAAATCGGCGTCCAAGTTTCTGATGGAAATTGGCAAGATTCTATCGTTGATGATCTGGAAATATCACCGGTTCGCGATGTCGGTATTTCAGTTTACGGCGAAAAGTTTGATCGAGCAAAAGTTTTCGAAATCAAATCAAAATCAAGCAAAAAAATTCGTCTGGTTTTGCCAAAAGCCGACGGCATTTTGAACGAAGCGGAAATCCGAGCGAATAAACTTTTGAAAACCGGTCGCGAATATCTCGTCGCCAATAATATCGCTTACAAAACTCTGGCGGTTCAAGATGCGAATGCCTGGGCCGAACGTGATTTCGGCAAGCCGCGCTCCGATGCCAAATCGGGAATGTTGCCACCGAAATTAGCGCGGATGATGGTGAATCTGGCTGCTAGTCAAAATCAAAAGTCAAAAATCAAAGATCAAAATGACAAATCAAAATTAAAAAATTTTGAAAATTGTAAATTGAAAATTGAAAATTACGATTTTGTCGTTTTTGATCCTTTTTGTGGGTCGGGAAATGTTCTCATCGAGGCGATGATGCTTGGGCTAAATGTTGTTGGATCAGATATTTCCGAGAGAGCGGTGGAAGACACAAAGGAAAATCTTATTTGGTTAAATCAAAAATTAAAAATTAAAAATCAAAATGACAGAGTAAAGATAAAAATAGAAAAAAAAGATGCGACCAAATTAACCGCCAACGATTTGCCGAAGGAAGATTTTGTCATCGTTTCCGAGCCGTGGCTCGGTGAGCCGCGCCGGCACAAATTGACAATCGAAGAGGAGAAAATCGCCGTTGAAGAAATTTCCAAACTCTATTTGGATTTCCTGGAAAATTTTTCTCGAATTTCAAACTGCAAACTGCAAACTGCAAACTGCCGACTTTCTCTCGTTTTTCCCCTTTTTGAGCTGGCAAACGGCCAAAAGTTGTCAATTTTCGAAAAAATAGTTGACAAAATCAAAAATTTCGGCTACATTATAGAGAGTCAGCCGTTTTTGTACGGGCGTGACTACCAAATCGTAAAACGACAGATCGTCCTTTTAAACTTAAAGCGTAAAACGCAAAGCTAAAAACCGTAACTCCCGCCTACGCCGAGGCTCCGGTGGGCAGGTAAAATTCAAAACTTTTTAAATCCCGGCACGGAGTGCCGACCACAGCTTTTAACTTTTCGCTATTAGCTTTAAACTTTCAAGATGGCCCACAAGAAAGCCGGAGGTTCAACCAGTTTAGGCAGGGATAGTGTCTCCAAGCGACTTGGAGTCAAGGTTTTTGGTAGCCAGAAAGTTGTTGCCGGAAATATTATCGTTCGGCAAAAAGGCACAAAGTTTTTGGCCGGGGATAATGTCGGCGTTGGCGGCGATTACACGCTTTTTGCTTTGAAAGACGGCGAAGTAAAGTTTTCGCAAGTCAACAAAAAAGGTTTTTCCGGAACGGGAGCGAAGAAAACCAAAGTTGCGGTTACCACAAATGGATAGCGAATAAGACCAATAGCCAATGGCGAATAATACTATCGGCGTCAAAATAAATCAGTGAAGTAAAAGTCAGTGTTAGTAGTGTTGTTTCGGGCGAAGTTGAGAAAGTTTCTCGATTTTGCCCGGCATGACCGAAGAAGTTATCACGACTCGGAAAGGAGAAACGACGCACCGTTTTCCGACATGACAGTTCGCTATCGGAGGGAACCATGTCGCAAGTGATGGTCTGCACGACTTGTGGAAGACACTGTGACGGCGGGCGATGCCCACACTGCAGTTCGCCCACAAGGCAACTCGACATCCTGTCACACAAGTCGGAGGAATCCGACGACGCTAAGTCGTAAATGTCGCACAAAGAGGCGGGGATGACATCTTAATCGGGGAGGAGCCGGACCGATATGAAATCGGATCTAGCTCGCAAGTCGTACGTCCGGCTGCCATCACCGGACAACTGAAGGACGATGACACGATGGCAAGACGCAAAGTCGTGAGAGTTGCTGACGTTTTGGCTGAGACGATTCAGCAAGAAGCGGCCGAACGGCAGAGACGGATCTCGGAGCGGAACGCAAATCGTCAGCGACAAGCTGACAATGCTCTAGGTTTGCGGTTACAGCTTGGTCTCGTGCCGAGCCGTATGTCGGGTGGAGTATTTCGCCCGGACATCAAGACGCCGGAAGCAATCCACCGGCCGGTCATCATCCAGATGGCTCTGGAACCGGCAGTTCTCGGCGCCGACTGACGACGGAGGTAACACCGACAATCTGTCGCAAAGTAATGAAACGGCAGGGTTTCTCTGGCCAGAGAACCCAGCCGTGCACTACATCCTATCCAAATACCAAACAGGGAACCCAGTGAGGTTCCCTGCGCCACCACTGCTTTCGAAAAATCGAAAATAGTGGAAAGCGAAAATCAGCAATAAGCTAGTAAGCTTGTAAGCTAATAAGCAAGAAAAATGCAAAAGGTACTAAGCCAATTTATGAAGAAAAATATCCCCGACATTTCTGCCGGCGACACTGTTCGCGTACATCAGAAAATCAAAGAAGGCGACAAAGAGCGGGTTCAGATTTATGAGGGTTTGGTAATTGCCACTCACGGTGGCAAGTCGCTGGACGGAACTTTTATGGTTCGAAAAGAATCCTTTGGCGTCGGTGTTGAGCGAATTTTTCCGCTTCATAGCCCGAAAATTATCAAAATTGAAAGAATCAAACAATCAAAAGTTCGCCGAAGCAAACTATATTTCATTCGTGAGCTTTCCGGCAAAGATGCCCGGCTTAAGGAGTTAAACCGCGACCACAAAGTTTGGGAGGAACGCGGTGCTGAAGAGGAATTGGAAAAACTGGCGGAAGAAACGGCAAAAGCGGCGGAAATTGCAGCGGCGGAAAAGGAAGAAGAGGATGCCGAATTAGCGAAAAAGGCCGCTGTAGCGATCGCAAAGCATGGTGAATCTGCGCCAGAAATGGATGACGAATCAAAATAAATTAAGAATTAAGATCTTAGAATTAAGAATTCAATTGAGAATTTAGAATAAAAAGATCCGGAAAAAACCGGGTCTTTTTGATTAGAAATCATTTACCAGAGCGGTTTTTTCCTCGTGGCGTGATACATATATATAGTAGGAGAATTTAAGCTCAAAATCTCAATTTGAGCTTGGGTTTAGTAATTTTATAACGATCGTTAAAAAATTACTAAAATCACGACAAAAAAATTCCGCACTAGCGCGCGGAGGAAGTCAAGGGTTTTCCGGTCAGAAGCCAGTTTTTCAAGGCCTGGCAATCCGGACCTTCGATTTTGTCGTTGCGGATTCGGTCGTCAAGTTCGTCGATGAAAAGTTGGAAGGATTTGTGTTTCCAAAATGCTGGTTTCAGATAGTTGGGTGGCGGAGACAAAGTTGGTGCGCCGATGATGTCGTCAATCAAGCTACCGAATTCATTGTCGTCCATTCTTCTTCTGATCGAGTCAGAGTCAACAGGATTAGACATCTCGTCACCTCGCAGTTGTGGTTTGATGCAACAATGAAAGAATAGCAAATCATGAGGAAAAAGTCAAGGGAAAATAGTTTTTAAAGTTAAAAGTTCATAAAGTTTGTAAAGAAAATGGGAAAAGGTTAGTTGACAATCAGTTGACAATGGAAAAAAGTTAGTTGACAATTAGTTGACAATGGAAAAAAGTTATGTTAATATTAAACTATGGATATTAGAGAATTAATTTTAGGATTTGCAAAACGGCAGAAAAAATTCACTGTTGCTAATCTTTTGGTTGGTATTGACAAAAAGTTTTCTCGCCAATATTTGAACAGAATTATAGTTGAGCTAATTAAAGAAAAGAAGTTGGTCAAAGCCGGATCGCCCAGACGGGCAATTTATTCTTTGCCCGAAAACATATCAGCGCTCGGAAATGCCGTCAAAAAACGGCTGAAAAATCAGAATCTTCAAGAGCATGAAGTTCTTGAGTCGATTACTATCAGCGCTCCATTTGTTTTGCGTTTGAATGACAATGTCAGAAGTATTTTTGATTATACTTTTTCCGAAATGCTGAACAATGCGATTGAACACTCGAAGTCAAATGAAATTACCATGGAAATTATTAAACAGAATCACAGTTTGACTTTTGAGATAAGAGATTTCGGTATCGGTGTTTTTCGAAATGTGATGGAAAAAAGAAATTTGAAATCGGAATTCGAGGCAATGCAGGATTTGATTAAAGGGAAAACCACAACCGCACCGAAAGCCCACACCGGTGAAGGAATTTTCTTTACTTCGAAAATTGCCGATGTTTTTTCCTTAGAAAGCTTCGGTTTCCGAATGAAAGTTGATAATAGGATGCCCGATGTTTTTTTCGAAAAAATC
>JAPLVH010000008.1:19865-31180 GCA_026397205.1 Candidatus Berkelbacteria bacterium
AAAAAATCAAATATCCGACGAAGGGAACAAAAGTGTCGTTTAATATTTCTCTGACCAGCAAAAAACATCTAATCGATCTTTTCAAACATTTTCAATCGGATTTGGGCGATTTTGCTTTTGATATTACCGAGATTCAGGTCAAACTTTTTACAATGGGAACGATCCACATTTCCAGGTCGCAAGCTCGGAGAATTCTTTCCGGCATGGAAAAATTTGAAACAATAATTTTGGATTTTGACCGAGTCCCGATTGTCGGCCAAGCTTTTGCCGATGAAATTTTCCGTGTCTTTCAGAATAAACATCCAAAAATTAAAATTGTCACGAAAAATATGTCGGAGTCGGTGGAGTTTATGGTCGAAAGAGCAAGAATTTCAAAATAGAAATATTTATGAACCTTCAAGAAAACAAAACCACCGGCAATTGGGGAGAGGAGCGGGCGAGTGAGTACCTCGAAGGATTGGGCTGGAAAATTCTCGGTCGAAATATTAATTATCCGTTTGGCGAAATTGATATTTTAGCCGAGGATTTGCGGAAGTTCGTCGTCATTGTCGAAGTCAAAACCGTTCGCGGTTCCGGTTGGGGTAGCGCCGCCGATTTGGTTCGGCGGCAAAAACAACACAAATTACGACTTTTGGCCGGTGCGATTTCCAAAGAATATCCCGGGCGGAATTTGCGAATTGATGTCGTTGCGATTGATGGTGAAGGGATTGATCATATCGAAAACGCGGTGGAGGGAACCTAAATAGTCGTAAGCTGTACACCCGGTTGGATGATGACATTTACTCCACCTTTTGTTGTATCTAAAACTCTCATCGGCTTGCCACTTTTTGTATGAGCGGCGGCACCGGTATACAATGCTTGTGATTCATCGGCCAAACCGAGTTCAGCCATAATTTTGTTCACAAATTTACCAGCCCTGTCGGCTCTGGAATCTGTATGATTTCCCATTTTCACGAAATCTGCCATTTTCTGCCTCCCGGGTTGTGTAGGTTCTCCAAACATCGGGCTAAGTTTGGTACTAAAAAGATATCAGTTTTGTGGAAGTTTGTCAAGCACAACGTTCTGTTTCAATAGCTTGGAAACACCCTGATGAAAAAAGTGGTGGTAAAATCAGGGATATGTATACAACAAATCCAAATGCTCCAAGAGCAAGAATGAGGGCGGTTAATTTAGTTCGGTCTGGCAGAGGTGTCCGTCAAGTAGCCAGATATTATGGCACCAGTCCCGGCACAATTACAAAATGGTGCAGAAAAGCAGCTAAGTTGAATAATCGCCAATCGATCCCAACTGAGAGCTCCAGACCGCACCATTCACCTAACAGAATACCAGAATTCATTGAAGATGCAATCATTGCCAAACGACTCGGCCCGTATCCTCGTTGCGGCGCGGTAATCCAGAAAGAGTTGGAAAATGAGGGGGTTAAAACCAGTGTCAGCTCTGTAAATAGAGTTCTTGATCGCGCCGGACTTCTAAAGAAAAAATCTAAATGGAAAAGATATTGGAGAAATACGCCACGACCGCTTCCGGATAATCCCGGTGATTTAGTTGAACTTGATACAATCCATTTTAGGCCGTTCTGGTACAGAAACAATAAAACCACTTGGTATGTTTACACCGGACTTGATGTTAACACTAGAACTGGATTTGCTTATGCCACAGAGAGAATATCACCGGGACCATCACTGAACTTCACCAGACAGATTAAACTAACTGCATCATTTAACATCAGCTGTTTCCAAACCGATAATGGTCAAGAGTTTGGTAGATACTTCACCCTAAACCTTGGTACGAGACACCGAAAGATCAGAAAGAGAAAACCAAACGATAATGCCCATGTTGAGAAGTTTAACAGAACTTTACAAGAAGAGTGCATTAACAAAGCTAAATTTAGTACAATTAAGGAGCTAAACCAATGTCTAAAAGAATATCTGATTCATTACAACAACCGACGTCTTCACATGGGAATCAACTTCCTGGCGCCGGTTCAGAAATTAAACCAAATCCGAGCCTTGCAAACAACCTAAGTGTTTCCAAGGTCTTGAAAACAAAAAGGCACAAAATCGTTTTCCTTTCAATCCGGTGAGTTTTTTGCTACATTAAAATCATAATGGAAAAAATAAAAACAAGGTTTGCGCCGAGTCCGACAGGAGAGTTGCATATTGGTGCCGCCAGAACGGCGCTATTCAACTATCTTTTCGCCAAAAATCAGGCGGGTGAATTTTTGTTGCGGATTGAAGATACCGATCGCGAGCGGTTTATTGTTGGTGCGACCGAGCGTATTATCGAGTCGCTTTCTTGGCTGGGAATTGTGCCGGACAATGTTGACGAGCCGATGGTCCAGTCAACTCGTTTGGAAAAATATCGCGCAGCAGCCGAGACATTGATTAAAAACGGTGATGCCTATGTTTGTACTTGCAGCAAAGAGGAGCTTGGTGCCGAACGCCAAAATCAAATAGCGAAAAATTTACCACCAAAATATTCGGGCAAGTGTAGAGAGAAATCACAAATCACAAGAGGCAAATCACAAACAAATCAGAAATTCGAAATACCAAACGGAGCAGTTTTTCGAATGAAAATGCCGGAGTCGGGGAAAATTGTTGTTGAGGATTTAATTCGTGGCCAGGTTGAATTTGATGCCGGACTTCTCGATGACCAGATTATCATCAAATCCGACGGATTTCCGACTTATCATTTGGCATCAGTTGTCGACGACCACGAGATGGAAATTACTCATGTTCTGCGGGCCGAGGAGTGGTTGTCGTCAACACCAAAACATCTCATCCTCTATAAAATGTTTGGTTGGACGCCGCCGAAATTTGGTCATCTGTCAATGATTTTGGGACCGGATCAGGCAAAACTTTCAAAACGACATGGCGCAACAAGTGTTTTGGAGTATCGCGACGAGGGATATTTGCCGGCGGCGATTGACAATTTTATCGCCCTACTCGGCTGGAATCCAAAAACCGAGCGGGAAATTTTTACTCTGCCGGAGTTGGTCCGGGAATTCAAAATCGAAAATGTCAACAAATCGGCGGCAGTTTTTGATATTGAGAAGTTGAATTGGATGAATGCAGATTATATCAAAAATCAAATATCAAAAATTAAAATGACAGATGAAAATTCAAAAATTCTCGAAAAATGGGGTTATAAAAAATTATCAAATGATGAGCTTGAGTTAATAGGTCGCGGTGGATTTCGGACACTTAGGGATGTGGCACATTTTTTAGATGATCTTTACGAAGAGCCTGAATATAATGCGGAACTTTTGATATTCAAAAAATCAGATTTCGGAAAAACCAAAACCGGGCTGGAAAAATCAGCCGAGAAATTATCAGCGCTTGAGAATTGGGACGAGGAAAATTTAGAGAAAATATTGGCTGAAGTCGTCAGCGAAAATAATTTGACCAACGGCGATGTTTTTTGGCCGGTGCGAGTTGCGCTCTCCGGCAGTGAAAAATCACCGAGTCCGGTGGAACTCTTAGTCGCGCTGGGAAAAGAGGAATCACTCGAAAGAATTCAGAAAGCGATGTCCAAACTTAAGTAGCTTAAGCTGCTTAAGAAACTTAAGATACTTAAAAATGAAAAAAATAAAACTAATCCAAGTCATTGCCGATTCGGCGGTTGGTGGCGGACCGAAACATCTTCTCGGTATTTTGAAACACATTGAAAAAAGTAAATTTGATATTTTGTTGATTGCGCCGCGCGGTTGGTTGACGAGAGAGGCGACAAAAATTGCCGGCGTCAAAGTCCAAGTCATTGATTTCAAAAGTAAATTTGATTTGGCGTCTTTAACAAAGCTGAAAAAAAATATTGCTGAATTCCGGTCATCGTTTGATCCGTTTGGTCCGATTTTTATCCACGCTCATGGGCCGCGCGCCGGTTGGTTTTGCCGCTTCGCTGTCCGATCAGGTGAGCGTTTTTTCTACACCGAGCATTTATGGAACGAGGATTTCGAACTAGCGAATTTTGCTAATGATTTTTTTCAAAAGCGCGGATTGAAATTAATTTGCCGTCGGGCCGACAAAGTTATCGCCGTTTCCAAATCGGTTGAGAAATTTCTCGCTGGCGGCATTTGCGATTCGAAAAAAATCGTTGTCATTCCAAACGGAGTTGAAATTGTCGAAGGAAAAAAAAACGCTGATGAAAATCAAAAAGAGATAATTATCGGCACGATCGGAGCACTTAACAAACAAAAAGGTCAAATTTATCTCGTTCGGGTGATGCCACGGATTTTGCAAAGCTTTCCAAGGGCGCGTTTGGAAATTATCGGTGAAGGACCGGAGCGGAAAAATCTTGCCGCCGAAATTGATCGGTTGGGGCTCGAGTCAAAAATTCAGCTTCTCGGCCGACAAAATCAGCCGGAAAAGTTTTTAAAAACTTGGAAAGTGTTTGTTTTGCCATCGCTCTCGGAAACTTTCGGCATCACAATTTTGGAATCCTTTCAAGCGGAAGTTCCGGTCGTCGCCTCAAATGTTGGCGGCGTCGGTGAAATTATCAAAAATAATGAAAATGGGATTTTGGTTTCGCCGGCTGATTCGGATCGTCTGGCAAAAGCAATCATGCTGATATTAACCGAAAAAAAACTTCGCGACTTGGTCATCAAATCAGCTCTTGTGTCATTGAAAACCAACTACGATTGGAATAAAATAATTACAGATTTGGAAAAGATATATTTATCAAATTAGGATTTTTTTATGGCGTTTTACCAAAAGGAAACAGAAAAAAAGTTGATTGGGATTGTGCCGGAGGTGCTGAAGACCCGAGTGATTTCGCAAGTTCGAGCCGATCGGGTTTTGGTGCTTTCGCCGCATCCGGACGACGACGCGCTTGGTTGCGGCGGAATTTTAAAGATGCTCTCTGATAATGGCGCAAAAATTAAAGTAATTTATTTTTCTGACGGCTCGCAGGGTAATCGGGAGAACAAAAGTGATGTCGAATTGGTTGAAGTCCGAGAGAACGAGGCGCGCGAAGCGGGAAAAATCCTCGGCGTTGGCGAGGAGAAATTTCTTCGACTCCCGGATACGAGGTTAACCTCTGATTCGGAGATCGTGACTCAAATTCGACGAGAGATTGAATTTGAAAAATATGATTTAATTTTAGCCCCGTCGTTTGACGATCCGCATCCTGACCATCACGCCGTCGCAGTGATGCTTGGCATGGCGCTTAGAAATTTTGACCAACACATAAATATCTGGTTGTATGAAATCTGGGGCACCGGCAGAATCAATCGGCTTTTCCTGATTGACAAATTAATTGATGACAAAATCGAGGCACTGCGCCAGCACAAATCGCAGATGAAGGTTAAAAGATACGACGAAGCAGTTATGGCTTTGAATCACTTCCGGGCGCTCTCTGCTGGTGTCGGCGAGTATGCTGAAGCATTCTGGGTAATCGGTCCGCGTGAATATCGAAAATTGGTTGAAGTTTTTGGAAGACACCACCAAAGCCGAAATTAAAAATCAAAAGTCAAAAATCAAAATGTTAGTCGGCACTCCGTGCCGGGATTCAATTCTTTTTGAATTTTCATTTATCATTTTGATCTTTGCATTTTGATCTTTGATTTATTATCCAATGTCTCTCAAAAAAAATCTTCTTTCTGCCGCTCGGATGATGAACTTTCTTTTTTCCGAACAGGGCTGGAAAACTTTGTACGCCAAGGCCGATTTTCAGGTCTTGGAAAAATTACCGGCAAAAAATATTTTAGTCATTGCGCCGCATCCCGATGATGAAATTTTTAGTTGCTCGGGAATTTTATCCGGCGTCGACAAAGCACAAAAGGTTGTTATCGCCTATATTTTTTCCGGCGACAAAAAATCGCGATCGGAAAACGCCAAAGAGCGTGAGGAAGAATCAAAAAGTGCGGTTCGACTTTTAACCAATCCGGAGCAGATTTTCTTTCGCCAGCCGGATGGATCGGCAGTTTCGAAATCAACAATTTCCGAGTTGGCAAAAACTATCAAAGAACTTGGAGATTGCGCAATTTGTACGCCGACATTTTCCAGTCCAAACGCCGATCATCGTGAAGCGGTTCGAGCCGTTGTTTCGGCTTTGAAAATCGCCAAAGTCGAAGGCGCAAAAATTAAAAATACCGAAATCTGGCTTTACGGGATTTGGCGGTCGCTTTCGAATTTCAACCGGATTTTAGAAATCGATTGGCCTCAAAAAGAAAAACTGATTAAAATCTTTGTTAGCCAGCACAAAGAACGGAATTATCTGAAAGCGATTAAGTCCCTGAATAATTATTACGGTGAAATTTACGGCTTAAAAAAACCGGCTGAGGCCTTTTTCGCCCTGCCGGCGGAGTTATTAATTTCTCTATTTGAAAAGGAGCAAAATGACTGAGGAGTTATCATCAGAGTTTTTTTCTAAGAATCAAACGAATGTTCTGACAGCCTGCATCACCGCGGCGGAGATTAGGCCGACGGTGAAGTTGTCGTCAATGCCGAAGATGGTGAAAAGATCGGTCAGCGCGGCGGTAGCGGCGCCGAGAATCAAAAGATAATACGGCAGTGGTACGAACTGGATAAAAATTGCGCCGGCAAGAAGTGAAAAAGTAAAGTGAGCCAAAGTTCCCTCGACTGAGCGGTCGAGGATTTTAGTTTTTGAATAAAAGATGCCGAAAAATTTCGCCGCCAGGTCGCCGAAAATGAGAAAAATTACCGACAAACCAGCAATATCGGCCGGAAAAACCAGAACAATCAGAAAGACCGCCGACAGAAATTGGGTCATCGAGGAGAAGCGCCGGCGATCTTTCTCTTTCAGAAATCCTCGCCAACTGAAAATCACTTGGTTTGCTCGCTGGCTCAAAAGTCGAATCAGATCAATCAAAATAAAAACCAGTGCCAATCCGCCGATCAGATATAAATCAAAAAATTTTGGCAGGCGAAAAAGAAAAACGACCAAAATCACTGCCAGTGGTCGAGCGAAAGTTCGCCAGTTAAGCAAATGCTCGGTTTTGTCGTCAGTAATTTCCAAATTGAAAACTTTCTGCTGAAATAGAACCAAAATGTTGATGGCGATCATATAAAGCAGGAGCAAAAGCAGAAAATAAAGTTCAATGTCGCGCCGAGTGTTTGCGAGTAGAAAAACGATGAACGCCGGCAAAACCAAAATGCCAATGGCTCGCGTGTCGCGCATAATGTAAATGATCGCCAGAACGGCGAAAATCAAAACCGAAAGCGCCGGCAGAAAACCTTGCCAACCGATTGCGCCGGCGAGACCCAATTTGATTGCCAGATAAAAAAGCAAGCCGACCGAGGTCGCCATCCCTTGGCCGCCGCGAAAGCCGAGATAGAAGGGAAAAACATGGCCGACAATTGCCGCTAGTCCGGCGAGATAAGCAAATTCTGCCGGTACTCCGAAAGCGAAAGCGATCTCGATCGCCGCCAACCCTTTGGCGACATCAAAAATCGCTGTCATCGCCGCCGGCCAAAACCCGAGCAAATTTTTGGCGTTTGTCGTGCCGGCATTTTTTGTTCCGTGGTCGCGGATGTCAATCTGCTTCAAAATTTTGCCAAAGAAAAAAGCCGGGTTTAGAGAACCTAAAATGTAGCCGATAAAGATTGCCAGCGCATGGATCATTTGAAAATATCTTATCAAAAATCAGAGTAAAATTAAAAGGTTCGGTTCAACCAGAAAGGACAACTCTTTCGGAAAAATAAGTTTTTCATTTTATGATATAATTCAGATAGGTGTTTTTTGGTTTTTAAGGAGAGGAATATGAAAATTGAATTTCTAAATACTATCCAATGTGTGGATTGTGTCGAGGGAATGAAAAAACTTCCAGACAAGTCCGTCGATTTGATTGTGACTTCACCGCCATATGACGCTGTTCGGAAATACAACGGCTTTTCTTATGATTTGCACGAAACCGGCAAACAAATATCTCGAATATTAAAAGATGGTGGAATTGCGGTGATGGTGATTCAGGATCAAACAAAAAATTTCGGCAAGTCATTGACTTCTTTTAGAACAATAATTGATTGGTGCGATAACATTGGCTTCAAATTGTTTGAAACAGTAATTTACAAAAAACACGGCGCAGAAGGTGCGTGGTGGACAAAAAGATTTCGGGTTGACCACGAATATATTCCGGTCTTTTTAAAAGGCGACCGTCCGCAATATTTTTATAAAGAACATTTAAAAATTCCTTCCAAGCATGGTGGAAAAACGATGACTGGTTGCGCTACGCGACTTACAAACGGAGAAACATTATTGTCGAAAAAAGTTTTAATCAACCCGATGAAATGCCGTGGAACAATTTGGGATTATGTGACCTGTGGCGATGGAACGCGATTAAAACACGAGCATCCAGCAACATTTCCTGACAAAATCCCATATGATTTTATTAAATGTTTCTGTCCGAAAAATGGCATTGTCGTTGACCCGTTTGTTGGGAGTGGAACGACTGCCCTTGCTGCACTTGAATTAAATAGGAAATTCGTTGGTTTTGATGTGTCCGAAGAATATTGCAATTTGGCGCGAAAGCGCTTGAAAGAAGAGGGCGGGTTCAATCAATCCGAATTTGATTTTTCTACGGAAGACGGTCAGGACTTTCAATCGTATATTCCAGACCAAAAGTACTTGTAAAAGCCATCGACAGAGCGTTGTCTTTTATAACTTGTTCGTAATTTCTAACTCCTGGTTTGCAGGATTTTTTTGTAAATTGGTAAATTTTAAAATTGTTGAATTGCCAGTCGCTTTGATTAAATTTCCAGCCGGTTTTTCTGCTCAAAAATTCCAGATATTCAATAATTTGTTTTCTACAGAGTGGAGAAAATGATGATTGATTTTTTTCGAATGATTTGCTATTTATTTTTTGATTCGAGTCAGAAATTAGAATTTTGTCTTTCTTGGTTTTAACAAATTTTTGGATGTAATCGACATACTTAAAACAAAAGTCCAGAAGATCAATTTTGTGATGCAGCAAATTATTGAAAGCTCCGTCGCTATCCACGACTCTAAAGTAATCCAACCAATCAGCCATATTTTCAGAATATTTATCAAGTAGTCGATTGATCGATCCGTCTGCTTGAAGCACTGCAAACAACGCGTCATTGGCAAATTCTATTTTTACTTTTTCGCTGGCGAGTGCAATTAAAAGGTGGATTGTTCCCATTGGATATTTTTTGGAAAATTGTTCTTTTAGCGTTCTACCTCGCAGATTATTTGGGTTGAAACAATTATCGAATTGCGACCAATCGCCAGGGAAATCCTTTTGGCGGTAACGAACAATATGATGTCCGATACTCTTTATATTTTTTCGAAAGATTTCAGTATCCAGAAAAATACAATCCTTAGCTTTCTTGCCATTCTTCAAAATTAAATGTTTTCCGTTGTCGTAATAGCCAACGATTTTCCAACCAAAATATTTTGACATAAACAAACCACAAATTAAACCGTCAGCATCAGGGCTGATGATACAATCGTGGCTATTTTCAACAATCCAAGGATGTTTTTTAATTACATCATCAAAATTTATTTTCATAATAATCTTTTTAAGGGCAAATGGTTCCGGGACTAGGATTTTCACCCCGCACCAAGTGGCTGCCACGCTAGGATTCGAACCTAGATAAACGGAGCCAGAATCCGTTGTACTGCCATTATACGACGTGGCAATCATTTGGTGCCGGGGCAGGCCTAGATTATTGGAGCCAGAATCTGGCGTACTGCCATTATACTACCCGGGAAAATAAATTAAAGATCAAAATGCCCACAGGGTCAGCTAAAGCTAGACAAAAATCAAAATTGTGGTTAGCACTCCGTGCTGGGATTTAATTTTTAACTTTGTACTTTTAATTTTTAGCTATCATGGTACCGCCAGCGGGAGTCGAACCCGCGATCTCCTGGATGAGAACCAGGTATCCTAGGCCACTAGACGATGGCGGCAAGATGAAATCAATAACCAATAATCAAGAGACAACAACCAAACAAATTCCAAAATCCAAATTACAAATGTCAAATGAAATTGGAGAAAATCAGAATGTCAAAAAATTCATTGACGAATAAATTCTAGCAAAAAAATGTCTGATTTGGAAGAGTTGGTGGATGACAGCAAAAGAATTTGGCGGTAAAATGGAAGTATGAAGTTTGATAAGATAAAAACATTTTTGCGCAAACATCGAATAGCATTGTTGATTGTTGCCGGCTATTTAATGCTGGTGGCGGTGATGACCGCTTTTTTAGCCGTCAATAAAAATCGGGCGGTCGCGCCGACATCGGACGAAGTTTCAGCGCCGACACCAGCGGCGGAAATCACTACGCCAACCCCGGTGGCGGCAAAAAGTGCAATCAAATCGGCGCCGCCGAAACATACAACCTCGGGCAATATTGCCGGCTCGACGACCTCAAACTCCGATGGCTCGAAAACCGTTACCACCTCCGAAGGTGCAATCACTCAAAGCGATTATGATCAAGCCCGAGCCGCCGGCGCTTCCGGATCTTCGCCATCAACTGTTCACTACATTGACGAAACCGGTCAAAATCCAAATCTTGGTGCCGACTTAAAAAACTATATTGCCAATTCTCTGCTCTGGAAGGGCGAAATTTCCTCGCTTTACGCCATCATTTTGGAAAATGCCGGCGCCAGTGGCTGGACCGGACTTTACTCCGGCTCCTACAATATTGACCAGAGCGGTAGAATTACCTCGGCTTGGGCATATATCACTCTGAACACCTACTATTATAGTAGCTCGCCCTACTTTGAGGATTATATGAAGTTGACTCTGTCGCACGAATACGGTCATCACTACACTTTATATCACAAATGGTTGGATTGGCAATTGCCGGCCGGAAATCGTTTTCCCGATGAATATTATGCGACCCGGCCGTTGACAAAAGCGACGACGACTTTCGACTATTCGCTCGGCTGGGGAAATTGCGACGCCGAAATTATCGCCGAGGATTACTCCTATATTTTTTCCGGTTACGGTTATGACGCGATGGCGGCGACTTACGGTTACCCTTCGGCGGCAATGAGAAGTTGGCTTGATAGTTTCTCGTCCGGCCCGCCGGCATCGCCACCACCGGTGACTCCGCCGGCGACGGACAGTGAAAATCCGACAGTCGTCATCAATCTGCCGGCGACAAATCCTTATGATTGGTCGAGTGGCAATTTACAAATTCAGGCCACCGGTTCTGATAATGTCGGCGTTGTAAAAATTGAACTTTATATTAAGGCGCTGTCGCCAATTCCCTCTCAAAATGATGGCTTAATATGTCAGTTTGGTAGTGATTAATTTCATCAAAAAGTCGACTAAAAGTATATAAAATTAGCTCCTGTATTGATAAAATAGTGATGTAGAACATCATTTTTT
>JAPLVH010000015.1:0-3669 GCA_026397205.1 Candidatus Berkelbacteria bacterium
GCGAACCCTGCTTCTTACGCCAGTAAATCCAACCTCTGGCTTCGGCTGCCAGAAGTAGTCTGTCGATGATCATAAGTCCCGCCGAAACAAGAAATCCGATGACAATCCATTTCCATGACATCAAAAACTACCTCCATCCCATTTCAAATGCGTCATCAATAAAATTAACTACCATTTTTGGTGGCAACAAATCTGGTGGCAAAAAAATCCTCCGATTTCCCAGAAGATTCTCTTAAAAAAATTGATTTGGTTTTGCCGTGTTATTTCTGTGTTTCTGCCCGTGTGCTTACATTTTTGACCAATTCCCGGAAACTTTCCGGCTGATTAATTGCTATTTCGGACAATACTTTTCGGTCGAGATCAGAGCCAAAATCTTTCAATTTTTTTATAAAATCGGAATAGGAAATTCCCTCCTGCCGACAGGCGGCGTTAATCGAAATAATCCAAGCACCACGAAAATCACGTTTGTTTCGGCGGCGATCGGTAAAAGCGTTGGTGACGGCTTTTAGTGACGCCTGCTTCGCCAACTTAACCAAATTTTTTCGACCGTGAAGCATACCTTTCGTTTTGGCAAAAAGGCGCTTGTGTCTGGCCCGGCTTGTGACTCCGCGTTTAACTCTCGGCATTTTATCCTCGCCCAATTAATTTTTTGACTCTTTGCAAATCGTTTTTGGCGACAGGAAGATAATTATTTTTCCGATCGGTTTTATTGGTCAGAAGATGATTTCCGGCCGCCGCGACGCGCAAAATCTTACCGCTTCCGGTAATTTTAAATCTTTTGACTGCTGTTTTGTGACTTTTCAACTTCATAATTTTTGTGATATTTCTACAGGAATGGATGACGAATAGTCCAAATGACCAATAACGAATTGGATCGGCCGTGTTAATTCCGTGTCCAGATCCGTGGGCTTACATTTTATTTTCTCGGCTCCAGATTTACGCGGATCTGGTTCCCCATTTTCTTCGGCTGTTCCGCCAAATCCATCTCGACCATCTCGGCAAAACGACGGATGACTTCAATCGCCCGATCAACGAATATATTTTCCCGGCCACGCATTTTCAGTGACACTTGGATTTTGTGGCCTTTGGCTATCAACTCTTTGGCTTTGTCGGCCTTGACCCGCAAATCGTGTTCGCCGATTTTTGCTGACAGGCGAATCTCCTTGGTTTCAAAGTGCTTTGATTTGGCTTTATTTTCCCGCTCCTTTTTTTCGGCGTCATATTTGAATTTGCCGAAATCCATAATTTTGCAGACAACAGGATTATTATTGGGAGAGATTTCGACAAGATCGAGCCCGGCTTCACGCGATTTGGCAATGGCAGTGAAAAGCGGAACAACACCGAAAGAGGTGCCGTTTTCATCAATCAAAAGCACTTTGCCCGCTCGAATTTTGTCATTCACCCGCAAAAAAATCTTTCCTATACTTGCTCCTTTTTTTCTTCTTACGATTCTATATTAGCAGATTTGATTTGGAAACGCAAGAGTTTAACACAAAACTCTAAACTCTAAGTTCTAAACTCTAAACAAATAAATCCAAAATTCGAATGTTCAAATAAACCCAAGGGCAGTTTTTGTTTTGTATCATTTGATTTCAATTTGGGCTTTGAGCTTGTTTAGAATTTAGAGTTTAGAGCTTAGGATTTTTTGGTAATGAGCCGTATCGTCTTCTGACTGACGCCGAAAGTTGCCGGCGTTTTTGCCATCACTCGGCCGTCAACCAGAATCGGCAACTGCCGAGGTGAAAAAATTCGAATGCCGTCCGATCGCATCAATGTCACATCCAAGTCACGAGTAATCGCTCCGCCACCGACGGCTTGCCGCAGTCGTCCCCAAATTGTCGTCGAAGCGGGATCGACGCTTTTCATAATCAAATCCAATTTGCCTTCATCAATTTTTTTTAGCTGCGGAAAACGATTGGCAACATAAAGTTCGCGAGCTTTGGCCTGAATCATCAAATGCTCAAATTCGACGGTGACCGAAGTTGGTTTATCAAATTCAATTTCGCAATATGAGAAGAAAACCTGCGCCTCGTTCAAAATCCCGACGCGAGTGTCAACAATCCGCCGATAACGCAAACTGGTCGCCGCCTCCTCCCAACTTGTGGCGCCGATAATTTTGGCAATATTTTCCGAAGCGCCAAGTGGAATAATTCCGAACGCCTGTTGTTTCGCCAACATCGCCGTTGCAACTTCGTTTATGAGATCGTCAGAACCGATGGCAACTATCGTCGTAAAACCCTTGTAAATTCCCTGCTCGGCCAAATCGCGCGCCGGTTTAATTTTATCCGGTATCACAAATTCGCCGGAGATTCCAAGCGAGGAAATGTGATCTTTGATTGCTTCAATCTGCCGACGATTTTTGCACTTTCTAACATCAAAAATATAATAGTACATTTGGAAATTATTCTAATTGTTCTAATGTCTAATTGACCTAAAAAAGTTCCAAATCCGAATGCTCTAATTGGGAAATTAGTTTATTGGGATTTGTTTAGAATAATTAGGTTAATTAGAATAATTAGAAATTATTTTGACTCCTTCGCTTCTTCTGCCTCAATTTTCTCGCTTACAGCTGCCTCCCCGCCAGCATCTGCCATTGTTGATTTACCGACAAAAATCGCACCCTGTTTGATAATCAAGCTTTTGACGTTGATATCGCCAAAAACTTTGCCGGTCGGATTGATTTCCAATTTTTCTGTTGCTTCGATGATTCCCTTGATCAAACCGGAAACCTCAATCACCTTTGCAACCACCGGACCTTTAATTGACGCCGTTTCGCCAACGGTAACATTCTCGTCCGAACGAACCTCGCCCTCAACCGAGCCGTTGACCTGGATCGAACCCTTGTTCTTCAAATTTCCCTTCAAGTTGACATTGATGCCAATAATTGTGTCAACATTTTCCATTTCTCTCCTTTCCATTCTCACCTCGCTTAATTATAACTAACACTGACTTTATAACACTGATTTTACACTGACGCACTAACACTGACTTTCGTCCCACTGATTTATTATGACTTTTAAATCCACTTCCACCAGGGTCAAAATAAGTCAGTGGTATCCTAGTCAGTGATCTTCTATATAGTATATATCACTTCTACATCGTTTTTGCGAATTTATTGGATTTTGTTTTGCTTACTGCTTACTAGCTTATGACTTACGACTATATTTAACTTACCAAAAACTCCCCCAACTTTGCAACTATTGAATTTGAAAAGCTTTTCTGTTATAATTTATTGGAAATCCCACGACCAAGGAGGTCAACGATCGTGAACGAGACAAAAAAGGGAATCCTTATCAACCGCTGGACAATAGTTTTGATTTTCGGCTTTGGAATTTTCTGGGTAATTTGGTATCTTATCCACGGTAATGTTCCTAAAACTGAAGTTGGTTGGCCGAATCATTATTATTATGTCAGCCGTTGGTGGGACATTCTAGCTGGAATCGCTTGGAGTGATCTTATCTTCAATTTCATTATTCCAAGAATTGGCAAGATAAAGATATCGGCCGCATGGACTCCAGCATGGAAATTGATCCCATATTTTGCCTGTTTGTTTCTACTTTTTTGTTTCTACTTAGTCGGAATTGCATTTTTTCTAGTATTTAGCTGCACAATTGCGGCAACCACGATAATTATCGGACACCTATTCACTGATCTAATTTGGTGGTTGAT
>JAPLVH010000015.1:3709-4186 GCA_026397205.1 Candidatus Berkelbacteria bacterium
GAATTATCGCCGCTTGTCGTTGGCTTTTCGGTCTCGACCTTAACAACTCTGTTTCCGCCGGCAACTAGCCGGCGGATTTTTTTTGTCAAAAAATTCAACCAAGTATTAAAAAAAACATATTCAAAAGTTTCAAGATATTCAACACGTGTTTAATATCTTGAAACTAAATTCCGACTGGTAATATTCAACACGTATTGAAAATCACCAGTCTAGATTCATTTTTGATTTTTAATCTATAATTTTGATATTTGACTTTTGATTTTTGAATTTTGACTTATATATAGTGGCGCTGTCGCCAATTCCCTCTCAAAATGATGGTTTAATATGCCTTTATGGCAGTGATTAATTTCATCAAAAAGTCGACTAAAAGTATATAAAATTAGCTCCTGTATTGATAAAATAGTGATGTAGAACATCATTTTTTTGTTAATCAAATAATATTTCAAGGAGACACAAATGTATTCGTTCCAACCATCA
>JAPLVH010000026.1 GCA_026397205.1 Candidatus Berkelbacteria bacterium
CCGCTGGGCTTCGCCGCCGGATAAAGTCGTTGCCGGCTGGCCGAGTTTGATGTAGCCAAGTCCGACTTCAGACAAAACCGCCAGTTTCGATTTGACCTGTGGAATATTCTGAAAAAATTTCAGCGCTTCATCAACGGTCATGTCCAAAATTTGCGAAATGTTTTTGTCGCGGAAGTGAATTTCCAGCGCCTCCGGATTGTAACGCTTACCCTTGCACTCCGGGCAGGTGATATAGACATTGGGCAAAAAGTGCATTTCGATTTTCAGGACGCCGCCGCCGTGGCAGCGTTCGCAACGGCCGCCTTTGACATTAAATGAAAAACGACCGGCGCGGTAGCCGCGAATTTTTGCCTCAACTGTCGTGGCGAAAAGGTCGCGGATGATGTTGAAAACGGCAGTGTAGGTCGCCGGATTCGAGCGCGGGGTTTTGCCGATCGGCGACTGATCAATTGTAATCACCTTGTCAATATTTTCGATTCCCTTAATTTCTTTGTGGGCGCCCGGTTGCTCTTTAGCGTGGTAAAATTTTTTCGCCAGGGCTTTTGACAAAATATCGTTTACCAGAGTTGATTTTCCCGAGCCACTTACGCCGGTGACGCAAATAAAAGTTCCGAGCGGAAAGTTGATGGTCAAGTTTTTCAGATTATTTTCCGCCGCCTCAACGATTGATAAAATATTTCCGTTGCCGGAGCGGCGAATTTTCGGCAGTTCGATTTTTTTCTTACCAGAGAGATAAAGACCGGTGGTTGAGTCGCTTTTCAAAATTTCTGCCGGCGTGCCCTGAAAGACAATTTCACCGCCATTTTCGCCGGCACCCGGACCGACATCAATCACCCAATCGGCCGAGCGAATTGTCTCCTCGTCATGTTCGACGACAATGATCGAATTGCCGAGATCGCGCAAATTTTTCAAGGTCTTGAGTAATTTTCCGTTGTCGCGCTGGTGCAGGCCGATTGACGGCTCGTCCAAAATATATAAAACACCTTGAAGTCCGGAGCCGATTTGCGTTGCCAGGCGAATTCGTTGCGCCTCGCCGCCGGACAAAGTCGTTGCGCTTCGATTAATCGTCAGATACGGCAGGCCAACATTCAACAAAAACGACAGCCGTTCCTTAATTTCTTTGACGATTTGTTCGGCGATTTTTTGCTGGTCTTCCGACAATTTATTTTCGACTTTGGCAAAAAATTCGGCACAACTGTCAATCGTCATTTCCGAAACATCAATTATATTCTTGTCGGAGACGAGAACCCCAAGAATTTCCGGCCGCAGCCGTTTTCCCTGACAAACCTGACAGACGCGATAAACCATATATTTTTCGATTTCGGCGCGAACATAATCACTCCCCGTTTCCTTGTGGCGTCGAGCAAGATTAGGGATGATTCCTTCGTATTTTACCGAATAACCACCAAGTGAATATTTCTCCTCGCCCGAACCGTAAAGGACATATTTAAGTTGTTCTTTTGATAGCGTTCCGACCGCTTTATTTAACGGCACACTATGATGATTTGCCATTGCTTTGAGTCCGGCCATGTACCAAGTTGAAGTTGAAGCTGACTTTGCCCACGGACGAATCGCGCCTTCCAAAATCGTCAGTCGCGGGTTTGGCAGAATCAACTTTGGATCAATCTCCAAAATTGTCCCGAGTCCTTGGCAGTGTGGACAGGCGCCGTGGGGAGAATTAAAGGAGAAAGATCGTGGGGAGATTTCCGGCAAGGAAATTCCGCAATCGGCGCAAGCGAAGTGTTCGGAGAAAATTTCGTCCGATTTTTTATCGACATAAAAAATCTTAACCAAGCCACCACCGTGAGTTAATGCTTTTTCAATCGAATCAAACAAGCGCATCTTATTGCTTTTGTCATCCGATCCCGGCTCGATAATCAAGCGGTCAACGACAATATCAATTGTGTGTTTTTTCTGTTTGTCCAGATCCTTTCCCTCGGCTTCGTCCAACTCCATGACAGTTCCGTCAACTCGAACGCGATTGAAACCGGTTTTGCGAATCTTGTTAAAAATATCCTTGTGTTCGCCTTTCCTATCAACAACGATTGGCGAAAGAACCATAATTCTGGTTGTCGATTTGGCTTTTTTCAAAATTAGTTCGGCGATTTGAGTTGGCGATTGTTTGGAAACCGGTTTTTTACAATTTGGGCAATGAGGAACGCCGGCGCGGGCAAAAAGTAAGCGCAAATAGTCATAAATTTCGGTAATTGTACCGACTGTCGAGCGGGGATTGTTCGATGCTGATTTTTGATCAATCGAAATCGCCGGCGAAAGTCCCTCAATATAATCAACATCTGGCTTCTCCAAAACGCCCAAAAACTGCCGGGCATAGCTCGACAAACTTTCAACATAACGGCGCTGGCCTTCGGCAAAAATTGTGTCAAAAGCCAGCGAGGATTTTCCCGAACCGGAGAGTCCGGTGATGACGACTAATTTGTCGCGGGGAATTTCCAGTGAGACATTTTTCAAATTGTGTTCACGTGCGCCGATAATTTTGATCGAATTCATAATTCTCCAGCAATGGATAACGAATAGTCCAAATAACTAATGACGAATAAAACAAGAATGGACGGCGAACGAACTAACAGCTAAAGGCGAACAGGTCGTTTTGGATTTATTCGTAATTTCGTTTTAATTTGTAAATTAGTAGGGGCAGAAAATGACGACTTCTTGTCGGCGTTTTCTGCTAGAAATTGTAGCACAAAAAGATTTCGGATGTCAACAATTCGGAAAAATCGAAAGTTAATTGCTAAAAGTTATTAGTTGAAGGTGAAAATTTCGACGGGTGATTTTAAACAGCTGTTCACTATCACCCGTCGTATTGATCTTGAAGTTAGTGTTTGACGAATTGTTGACAATGAAAATTTTTGACAAAAAAATCCGCCGGCTAGTTGCCGGCGGGGGTTGTTGATTTCACTTTGAGTACATGATTATTAGAACTATTGCAGCAAGCAGGATTACCAGAATTGGTTTCCAGAATCTTGCTACAAACATGATTGGGAAAATAAAACAACCAGCATGCACACAATCACTATCTTCGGGAACCCATGTCATTTCTCAACCTCCTTGGTCGTGGGATTTCCAACAAATTCTAGCAGAAAAGTTTTTGAAAGTCAATAGTTTGTACATGATGACGACCTCTTGGACAATAGCTGATACTTTTCTGCATACTGTAATGGGGTCAAATTGTTAAGTTTTTGATGTGGTCTGATGGTGTTGTAGA
>JAPLVH010000001.1:0-1524 GCA_026397205.1 Candidatus Berkelbacteria bacterium
CAATAGCCCACATAGACGATGCGGTTTGGCACCTCGATGTCGGCTCGTCCTATCCTGGGGCTGAAGAAGGTCCCAAGGGTTTGGCTGTTCGCCAATTAAAAGGGTACGCGAGCTGGGTTCAGAACGTCGTGAGACAGTAGAATATGTGCTGTCTATAAATTTGGCTATATGCTGGGAACTCTCTAGAATTCCAACGGGAAACCGGTTGGACTGCGGAGACAATCAGCAGGAAAGATTGGAGGTGATGTATTTTGAAAGCAATTTTGAAATGCCCGACATGTAGAGTCGATACAATATTATCAAATTGTATCATCGAATGAAGATGAATAATTATGTGTCAATGAGCACTTAAAATCATTTTCTTATCAGACTCTTGTTAATAATCCTAAAATTAACAAGCTGGGACTGCTACATGTAATACTAACCCCGAATGTGAAGGGGCGGGTTAAATAAAATCTCCAAAATCCTCAACGACTACACGCCAAATTCAGTATCATTTTTCAGATGATCATCCGAGAAGTGATATTGAAAAGATATAGTCTAAACTGAATAGCGATATTCAGAGTCCGCCACGCGGCGGACCGCCACAGATAAATTTCAGTTACAGAGGTGGTTATCAAGTAATAGATTGTCGGTCCTAATCTGCTGTAGGCGTGATAACTTGAGTGGAGCTGGGATCAGTACGAGAGGACCATCCCGGACGAACCTCTGGTCTGCCAGTTGGATGAACCTCATCCATTGCTGGGTCGCCACGTTCGGTTCTGATAAGCGCTGAAAGCATATAAGCGCGAAGCAGGCCACAAGATTAGGTTAAAGATCCCCCGTAGACTACGGGGTTGATAGGCCCTAGGTGTAAGGCCAGCGATGGCTTCAGCCGTGGGGTACTAATTGATCGCTTTCCGCCTCGACTCGTTGAGTCAGGCAGACAATTGACTAGCAATTACTGATAAAAGAAATTCAAAAATCAAAAGTCAAAATGCAAAATGATGGAATGACTATTTAATAGTTCGGCCACGAAGTGACCACCAAAATTTTAAACTTTTCACTTTGAACTTTTAACTATAAAAGATAGCTTTCTGTTGGTGCTTATAGCGAAGTGGGTACACCCGTTCCCATTCCGAACACGGAAGTTAAGCACTTCAGCCCCGATGGTACTTGGACCGAAAGGTTCCGGGAGAGTAGGACGGCGCCAACATAAAGCTATTTTTTTGTTGATAAATTTCTGCTTTGAGAGTGAATATTATGGCATCGAATTTTTTTGTCCGCAATTTTCTTGCCAGATTTTTTTTCTTTGATATAATTAAACTATGAGAAACAAAAGATCAAAAATAATTTTGCCGATTATCGTTTTTTTCGCCGGGCTTTTCACCGTCTTTATCGGTCGGCAAGGCGAAGTCAATGCCGATGTCATCACCGCAAACGGCGCCAGCAGTTTGTATTTTCTTGTTGTCATCGCTGGCTTTTTGCTAATCACGGTTTCGGCAATTATTGCGCTGTTTGTTCTCGCTTCGAGCGAAAAATAAT
>JAPLVH010000001.1:1533-16575 GCA_026397205.1 Candidatus Berkelbacteria bacterium
GTTCGAGGATTTTTCCGAGAACTAATTTGTTTCGATATTCCAAACTTCGGTTTGGTTTTTTTGCGCAAAAAAAAGCACGCAGTTTCGCGTGCGAAAGGGTGGAATTCTAGGATTTTTTATGTTTCGGTCGCAATCCAAATCTTTGTAGGAAATTGTTAACTTGTTGTCGGATTTTTGTTTGCCTGATTCGTCGTCGTCTTTCACTTTCGATTTTGACTATGCCCGAAAGATGTGGTCCTCGGCCGACAAGAGCTTTGTCAATTCTGTTCGATCCGGGGAAATCAAAGCCGGATTTTCTCGGGTCAATGCCGATCTTCAAGAGTTTCTCGATGAAATAATCCAAGGTCGCATCCGTTGCCATTCTGCTCGACCTCCTTATGGTCGCAGTAGTCGTTCTAATGGTTGCGCTAGTCGTGCGCGTGCCTCATCTTTGCGGCGGTGGTCTTTAGCCGGATCAATTCGATCAACGACAATAAGTCCGCTTCCTATCAGATCGTGAGCTACAATTCCATCGCCACTGACTGGCAAGGGATCCAGCTCTGCGATCTGTTTGGCTGTCATACCCAAAAGTTTCTGAGCAATTTTTGACATCGATGCCACCTCCATCATGGTTGCCTACTATATATAGTATATCACAACATAATCGCTTGACGCAATACTGGAATTATTTCGCCATATGCTTTGGCGGCGGCGCGAAATGCTGCTCGGCCTTTATCATTTAGAGAATATACTTTTCGAACTTTTTTGCCAGACGAGAGTTTCGTCACATCCAAATATCCGCCGGACATTAGTTGCTCGAGCGCTGGATAAATTGTTGATTCCGTCGGCCGGCAAAGTCCATCGGAAATCTCCTCGATTCTTTTGACCATTTTATAACCGTAACTTTCCTTATCAACAAAAAGAACTTTCAACAAAAAAAACCGAATCAAACCTTGATTTATTAGCGTCCGCCAATATTTTTCGTCGTCGAATTTCATTTGCTTAACCATCTTATCTCATCGGCTCGAAAATATCAAGCTAAATTTTTGCTATAATGATGGTGTAATAAAATTAACCAAGGAGACAAAATGAGTGAACCAACAGCAGGGGAAATGGGAATTTCAAATGAAGATATGGAAACACCGGAACAGAGAAAAGAGAAATTGAGAAGTGTCGTGGCTAGAATTGCTTCAGCAGAACGCGGTAAATTTGATGAACAATACCGGGCGGAAAATGAAAAAGCGGCGGAATTTGTTATCGAAAATTCTTTAAAAGTTGCGGAGTTGTACAATTTAGAAGTTCCCGTTGAGTATTTGGAAAGCATCCAAAATTTAGTTGGTAAATTGAATGAACATGCTGGAGTCCGATTAACAATGAATAGATATGTTTTGGAAGAAATTGATTCCGCGGATCAGGAAAGGTTACCAGAACTTTATATGAAGTTGGTTGATATGACAAAACCTTTTTCGGAGCGCGGACAAACTCCACCACCAAAGGAAAGCGAAATTGCAGAATTTATTGAAATTGCGGAAGGGATTATTGCCGGCCGATCAGCTGAAGATGATCCGCTAGTGCGAGTTCAGCAGTTTAAAGAAATTATGTTTGATGTCGAAGGGACAAGAAGAGATGAAGACGGTGAGTCGGTTTTGCCAGCCGATGATTTGGAGCTGGAATTATCAGGTGTAATTTCCAGCATTATCGAATCCGAAAATGCTTCGGGCGTGGAATCAATTACCCCAGAGAATTTAATCGCGATGACTTATGAAAATTTGAACAAGAAAAAAGTTCCTGCCAGCTGGACAAAAGTTCCGAGGGAGATTAGAACAAATATTGAATTGGCAATTCAGCGAATTAATGGTGAATTTGCCGGGCAAATTGAAATTAGTGGCGTAGGTGATGAAAATGTTGGTCCAACGATTACTTTTAAATTAAAATAAATGCCGGAATTGCCAGAGGTAGAAACAATCAGACGAGGTTTGCAAAAAGCGATTGTTGGGCGTTCAATCGCAGGTGTTGAAGTTCGGGTGCCGAAACTTTTTCATGGCGAGAAAAATTCAATTATTGGAAAAAAAGTTTTGAATGTTGATCGTCGGGCGAAGCAAATTATTGTCAATCTTGAGGGACCGGATGATCTACTTGTCCACTTGAAAATGACCGGACAGCTGATATATAGAGAATTAAGAATTAAGAACTGCGAATTAAGAATTGGGAAACAAACGGCCGGTGGACATCCGAGCAAGGATTGGTTTGATGAGTTGCCGAACGCAACGACGCATATTATTTTTGATTTTTCTGATGGTTCGAAATTGTTTTTTAATGATTTGCGAAAATTTGGTTGGATTAAAATAGTGAATAGTGAAGAGTTAAAAGTGAATAGCGATTTGGGACCGGAGCCATTTAGTGAAGAATTTACGGCAAAAAAATTGGCGGAAATAATTGCGAGCAAACCAAAGTGGAACATTAAAAAAATTCTCACCGACCAAAGTTTAATTTCCGGAATTGGAAATATTTATGCTGATGAATCGCTTTTTTATGCTAAAATTTTGCCGACGCGGGTCGGAAGTATGATAAAGTATGATGAAGTATTACGACTTCATACTTCTATTATCAAGGCCTTAAATATCGGCTTAAAGTATGGCGGTTCGTCGGAAAATACCTATGTCCAAATTGACGGCTCGCGCGGCAAAGCCCAGGAACATTTTCAGGTCTATTCCCGCGAAGGTCAGAAATGTTTTGGTTGTGATAATATTGTTAAAAAAATCCGCCTCAACGGCCGTGGCACTCACTTTTGCGAAGGTTGTCAGAAATAATATAGCCGTCATTTCGACGATAGGAGAAATATACATTTTATGTATCGAAAGTATTCGGTATATTTCTCGATTCCTCGAAATAACGATTTATACATCAAATAAAAGTTGACAAGACAAAATTAAAAGTGATACAATAATTTCAAATGCAAACATTTAGCAAAAATCTTCAAGTCCGAATTTTGAAACTGCCGATTGGCGGCTGATTTTTGCTTACTAAAGTATAGTAAATAAAAACGAGCCGCCAAGATGGGCGGTTTTTTCGTATCACCGGAAGGAGAGTGACAGAGATGACAATCGCCGAGAAGAGAGAGTGGAAGCAATTGTTGGATGAAGATGTTCTGCTCGAGCCGCCGGCCGAGTACTGGTCGGAAACATCAGACGGAAGTCAGGAGGTGACGAAAACCGAAGTCACTGGGCCGGAGCAATAGCTCCGGCCCGAAGTTTTGATATAATCTAAATAATGCCAATTTTCAATTTCTAATTTTCAATTTTCATTCAAATAGCAATGACACAATTTTCAAACAAATACGATTTGGAAGAACGAACTGCACTTTTTGGCCGTGATATTATTTGTCTTTGCAAAGTTTGTGAATTAAATCACATAACAAAGTCAATAATCAATCAACTAATCAGATCAGCAACATCAATCGGAGCTAATTACATGGAAGCTAACGGCGCTAGCTCGAAAAAAGATTTTACAAATAAGATTTTCATTTGTAAAAAAGAAGCGCAAGAAACCAAACACTGGCTTCGGATGCTTTCGTATGCTATTGATAAAAATAATGACAAAATCAAAGAACTTTGGAAAGAGTGCCAGCAGTTGACATTGATTTTCCAAAAGATAACCTCTAGTTTAAAAAATTGAACATTGAAAATTCATTGTAAATTGCAAATTGAAAATTAAAAATTGTTTGTATGCAAATAAAAACTTCAGGGATTATTATCAAGCGGATGAACTTTGGCGAAGCCGACAGGATTTTGACTGTGTTGACTCACGATCATGGCAAAGTCAAAGCGATTGCTCGCGGTTCGCGAAAAATTCTGGCCAAACTTGGTGGCTCGCTTGAGCCCTTTTGTTTGGTTGATTTTATTTTTCACGAAGGTAAAAGTTTTTATGTCGTGACATCTGCTGTTGTCATCAATCATTTCGAAAAAATCCATACTGACATTGACAAAATCGCCAAGGCGTTTTATATCGGCGAACTTTTGGATAAATCTTTAGAGGATCATCAAAATCATCCGGAGGTATATGAACTTTTTAAAAAGTATTTAGAAAATTTAGAGGGTGCTGATGACCCGATCTTGATTCCGGTTTTTTCGGCAAAGATTTTAGAATCGCTAGGTTTTAAGCCGGAGGTTTTCGAATGTTTACACTGTCGGCAGAAATTATCACTGGCGCAGAATTTTTGGGATGATATTGAAGGCGGTGTAATTTGTCAGTCCTGTCATGACAAATTCGGTCATGGACGAAAAATAGAAAACGACTTAATAAAAATTCTTCGGCTAATTTTTTCACCAACTTTCGCTGTTGGTTCGAAAATAAACATTTCCGAGAAATACAAAAACCAAACCGCCGAGATTTTGGAAAATTATGTTGAAGTGATTCTCGAACGCGAACTAAAAAGCAAAAAATTCCTCGATCAAATTTCTAGCTCCAGCAAATAAAAATCGATTATCTTTGCCACTTCTGTACTTCGAAGTAGAGAAGTGAAAAACAATCTTCGAATAAATAAAACCGGCCCGATGTGATCTGGGCCGGCTGGTGCCGAAGTGTGAATGAGTTGTTGTTCCCCCGCGCTAGCGGGAGACGGCCGGGATGTTGAGCAGTGCTTGCGTCGCCAAGCGCTTCCCGAGACCAAACGAGCGGCAAACCGTCCAGCCGACGCCGGGAGCGCAGTACCGGGCGCCGTTGCCGGACTTCAGCCGGCGGACGCGTGCCACCCGATTGCCGACGGTCAGTACGATGCCAAGCTTGTTGTCCGGCGTCTCGTTGATCGGGTTCTTCTTCATGGCAAAACCTCCGAAAAACAGAAATGAAGCGTGATATTGTCATTGTAGCATATAAATCATAATTTGTCAATAGGTTGAAATGAAAAGATATAATGTGTAAACTGAAAATAACAACCATACGGATTACGAAGGATTAAAAAGGAAAATGATGGATGACAAAAAAACCGACAATGTGATTGAGCCATCTTTTGCTAAAGCTACGGATGACGCTATCGCGAAGGTTGTGTCGCTGTGCAAGCGGCGGGGTTTTGTTTTTCCCGGATCCGAGATTTACGGCGGGTTTCAGGGTTTTTATGATTTTGGGCCTTTGGGCGTCGAGATGAAACAAAATCTGAAAAATTTGTGGTGGAATTGGATGACAAAAGAGCACGACAATATCGTTGGCATTGATGGCGCAATTATCACCAATCCAAAAGTTTGGGAAGCTTCAGGCCACATCAAAAGTTTTGTTGATCCGCTTTCCGAATGTAAAAAATGTCATCACCGGTTCAAATCCGATGAGATCGAATCCGGCAAATGCCCTGATTGTGGCGGTGAATTAACTGAACCGCGAACTTACAACATTCTTGTTCCGACCGAACTTGGTGTGATTGAAGGCGAAAAAACTCGAGCGTTTTTGCGCGGTGAGGCCTGCCAGACAATTTATCTTGATTTTCAAAATGTCGTCAACTCCAGCCGGATGAAAATTCCTTTCGGCATCGTTCAAATCGGCAAAGCATTTCGAAACGAAATTACGCCGGGAAATTTTCTTTATCGCCAGCGGGAATTTGAGCAGTGGGATTTGCAGTGGTTTTGCCACGAAAGAGAGATGGAAAAATGGTTTGAATTTTGGCGCGCCGAGCGAATGGGCTGGTATAAATCATTATTTACCAATCCGGAAAAGTTGGGCTTTTTTCAGCATGAAAAGTTGGCGCATTATGCCAAGAATGCTTTTGACATTCAGTACGACGGCAAGGAAATCGAGGGAATTCATTGGCGTGGTGATTGGGATCTCTCGCAACACGCCAAATTTTCCGGTCAGAATTTGAATTATGTTGATGACGACGGCGAAAAGTATATACCAAACATCGTCGAAACTTCCGGTGGAGTGGACAGAACTTTTATGTTTTTATTGGTTGATGCTTATGATGAATCGGACGGCAGTGATGGACGCGACACTGGCGATATTACATTACATTTGAATCCGAAAATTGCACCGATCAAATGTGCAGTTTTTCCGTTGATGAAAAAAAATGGTCTGGCGGAAAAAGCCGAGGAAATTTACAAATCAATCCGATCTTGTTTTTCTGCCACTTACGACGAATCCGGTTCAATCGGCCGGCGATATCGTCGCCAAGACGAAATCGGTACGCCATTTTGTGTCACCGTCGATTTCCAAACCTTGAAAGATGAAACCGTCACAATTCGCGACCGCGATACGATGAAACAAGAACGAATTAAAATCTCCGAGGTCAATAATTATCTTTTCGAAAAAATTTCAAAATGATTTTGTCATTCCCGTGAAGACGGGAATCCAAGAAAGTAACAACCACCAGAAAACTAGTGGTTTTTTTGATTATAATCCCTTACTTCGATACACTAGCGTATCGAAGTAAGGGAGCTAATCGGAGACAGGATTTTTTGTCAAAAAATAAATTAAGATTGTCAGCAGAGTCATCTTTCGGAAGATTACGTTCCACGCAACTTCAAACCATAAAAAAACAGCAATCGAAAAATTGCTGGAGGTAAAATGGATTAAACTGCAAGTACAATTGTTAACTTCATGAATGTGGCAAAAACTTGTTCGTCAGGCATCGAATCGTTGATACCCAATTTGTAAACTCTCAAAACCACATCTTCTTCGGTTTCTTCAGGTTTGCACGGGACTAATTTGGGTGAGCAAATCTCGGGCAATTTCTTTATCACCGCGGCATCATTTTCGGCGTTAATTGGATCTACTGCAATCACAACTCCATTCACAACCAATCTTGCCTCGTATTTGGCCATCGAAATCGGCTCCTTTTACTCGAAGTGTCGAGTAAATTTATAGTAGCAGAAAAGAAATGCTGGTGTCAAGAAAAAAAGATTGCCGCGTCATCCGCTGGTTGGCGGACTCCTCGCAATGACAAATAATCACAATGAACTTCTTTCAAAAATTATCCAGCACCAAACTGGATTTTTTGATAATCGAATATATTATTAGCGGAAAGTGGGCAAAAATCTCTTGACGGCGGAAATCAAAGAGAATAAAATGGGAAGAGGTGGGATGTTGTGGGAAATCTGAATGTAAGCACACGGATTTTGACACGGAATTAACACGGCGATACAAATGCCAAATTTCTAATTCCAAATTTCAAATGAAATCGGAAAAAACCTAAAGATCGAATGTTAAAATTCTTGTCAGGTGAAATTAATATGACCAAGCCAAAACATAAAAAACTAAAAATCAAAAACCAAACCAAAACCGTGGTTTTGAAGATCAGTTTTGCGTGAATTAGTTTATAAGCTAGTCAGCTAATAAGCTGATAAGCTGTGAATTTTATGCACTTTTAAAATAGTTATTCCATAATTTTGATTTTTGACTTTTGATTTTTAATTTATCTACCGTGTTCATCGGCGAATATCACCACACAATTGACGACAAAGGCAGAACCTCAATTCCGGCAAAATTTCGTGGCGGACTGGCTTCGGGTTGTGTCGTCACTCGCGGGCTTGACAAATGTTTATGGATTTATCCAGCCGGCGAGTGGCAAAATTTAGCGGAAAAGATCGCCGACTTGCCAATTACTCAAAAAAATGCCCGAAGTTTTTCTCGACTGATGTTGGCTGGAGCAAGTGACTCAAATCTTGATCGCATCGGCAGGATCAATTTACCGTCATATTTGCGCAGCTACGCCGATTTGAAAAAAGATGTTGTAATCGTCGGCATTTACAACCGAATTGAAATTTGGCCGGCTGATGTCTGGGAAAAATTCAAAGGCGAGATGGAGGAAAACGGCGAGGAGATTGCGGAAAATTTGTCGGAGATAGGTTTTTAGATAGTTCAAAACTTAAAACGCAAAGCTAAAAACTAAAACTTAAAATTTAAAACTTCCAGAAAATCCCAGCATGGAGTGCTGACCAATATTTTACACTTTTCGCTTTACACTTTAAGTTTTCCGGCCAGTAGCCAGCCACGAGAAGCTTCATTTTATTGACGAGAAATCAAAAGTGAAATGAAATTGGAGGGGCAAAGGCACAAAACCAGCATTTTTCCATCAGCGATCTTAGCCAGATGGATCCCGTCGAAGCGGCCAACCCGCCCGAGGCGGGCTAGAAACAAAAACAAAAAACGCTGGCTACTGACTGAAAAACTTAAAACGCAAAGCGCAAAGCTAAAAACTATAACTTAAAATTAAAAAATTCCAAATAAAGCCCGGCACGGAGTGCCGACCAAAACTTTGCACTTTTCACTTTTAGTTTTTAACTACCCGGAGGGTACCGTGGGTCGAAATTTCGTCATCACTAATTCAAATTCAACAGAGTTCGGCGTCAAAAAACGAACGGTTGGCCGGAAGTTTTCGATCGGACCGAAGGCCTCGCGGTTTTTGGCGATTGTTGTTTTTGGCGCTCTGGGAATACTTTATTTGACCCAGTCAACTCAAGGTGCCGACCGAAGTTTTCAAGTCCAGTCGTTGTCGGATCAAAAATCCCAACTTTTAGAGCAGCGTGACCAGTTGCAAGTTGAAAAGTCGCGGCTCGAATCGTTAAACGAAATTCAAAAACAAATCAATCAGCCACCGGCACCGGGCCAACCGGCAGATCCAAATCAGTTAGTGCCGACAACACAGGTGAACTACGTAAAATAATTAAGAATTAAGAATGCAGAATTAAGAATTGTGGAAGTCGGATTTTTTTTGGAAAATTCTCAATTCTAAATTAGATTCTGAATTCTGAGATCTCAATTCTTAATTAATTTTCAATATGTCTAGTTTCAATTCTCAAACCGATTCCAGGGTAAAATTCCTGGCTTTTTGTTTTCTTTTCTTATGCTTGATACTGCTTGCCCGACTTTTTCAGGAAGCGGTGCTGTCGCATAAAACTTTGACTGCTGAGGCGAAAACTCAACAACAATTTTCTAAAACCGAATTGGCCGAGCGTGGCAAAATTTATTTTCACGACGGCGGTTCTGGCGACGATTCGAATTACGCCATGGCTTATGACACCAAAAATTTCGCTCTTTTTGTCATCCCGAAAAATATCATTGACAAAAAAACTACAGCTACAAAAATCGCATCCTTTGTTGGCGAGACCGAAATGAAAGTTTACGACGAAATCAATAATGACAAATTGTATTTACCAGCGTTAAAAAAGGGGCTTTCGTCCGATGATGCCGACAAAATCGAGGCGCTTGACCTGGCCGGAGTTTATGTTTTGCCCGAATATGCCAGGTATTATCCCGAGGGCGATTTTTCCGCCCAAACCCTGGGTTTTGTTGATGGAAATGGCGACGGCAAATACGGTTTTGAGGGATTTTATAACGCCGAACTCACCGGCTCGAACGGAAATGTCACCGGCGAAAAAGATACTTTGGGACGGATAATCTCTTTGCTCGGCGAAAATGTGCCGAAAAATGGCGCCAGTTACGATCTCTCGATCGACCGCGGTATCAACTATTATATGTATTCATCGCTAGAGCAGGCGGTTCAAACCTACCAAGCCGAGTCGGGGATGGCGATTGCCATCGAAATCAAAACAGGGAAAATTATCGGTATGTCGTCAACGCCGTCGTTTGATCCAAATAAATATGCCGATTATGCCAACAACAATCAATCCGATCTGTTCAAAAATCCGCTGATTTCCACCGCTTACGAGCCGGGCAGCATTTTCAAACCGATTATCGTCGCCTCCGGCCTTGACACTGGCAAAATTACGCCCGATTCTGGATCGACTTTTGGCTCGTCGGTTAATGTCTCGGGTTTCACAATTCACACCGCCGAGGGCACGGCGTTCGGTGCGGAAAAAATCGGCGACATCTTGAAACATTCCGATAATGTTGGTATGGTTTGGGTTGGGCAACAAATTGGTAGTCCGATCATGGACGACTATATCAAAAAATTCGGTTTCAAAGATAAAACCGGCATTGATCTTTCCGGCGAAGGTGTTGGAATAATTCAGCCGCTGAAAGATTGGGGACAGATCGGCCAAGCAACGATGACTTTCGGGCAGGGAATTTCGGTCACGCCGATCCAACTTGTTATGGCTTATGCTGCGATCGCCAATGGCGGCGTCGCGATGAAACCAAAAGTTGCCGATAAAATTTTAAATGATGATGGCAGTTCAGCCGAAATTAAACCGCAAGAAGTTGGGCGAGTGATATCAACCCAAACATCAGCTGAACTCAATTCAATGCTAACCCAAGTTGTCGAAAACGGCTACGGCAAAAAAGCGGCGGTGCCGGGATTTTGGATTGCCGGCAAAACCGGAACGGCCCAGCTGGTTGATCCAGCGACCGGAAAATACACTGAGGGAATTTTTAACCACTCATTTGCCGGATTTGCGCCGGCGGACAACCCGCAATTTGCGCTTTTGGTCGAGCTAAACAAACCGAAAAATGCCAAATTTGCCGAGTCGTCTGCGGCACCGGTCTTCGGTAATATCGCTTCGTATATCCTAAATTCATATTATCGCATCGCCCCAAATCGGTAGGCATTGTCATTGCTAGGAGGAACGATCTGCGAAGTGAACCTGTGGTCGTGGCAATCTAGTTTTTTTGCTGAAAATAAAAAATCCTCCGCAAGTGAGGTATATAAACCTCGCGCCGAGGATTTCAACTTAAATTATACCAAAAAAAAACAGGGGAAATTGTGAAGGAAGTTGAATATTATAAAACAAAAATCTCAAAAATAGTTGGGAGCGATGCTAGAGAAGTTAGAAGTGGTGCTGAAGTTATTTTTCGTGCAATAAAATCGAAAACAAAAAGAATTCCGTATGTTCGGTCAAAGTATTTCAAAGGTGAAAAAGTTTTTTTGACAATTTTCTGGCATCATATTTTTGAAAAGCATGAAAGAGAAAGAACGAAAAGGTTGAAATTGTTTGGATGTGGAATCGATTTGTTGAAAAATTCAACTTTTGATCCGATTTCGAGAGAAAATTTTAAAAGTAAAAGTGAAATCTTGCATCGATTTTATGGAGTTTTGAAAACAGGAGAAAAATTTGTAGTTCAAGTCAAAGAAAATAAACGAAGCAAGCGAAAAGATTTGATTTCAATTTTCCCCGAATAAAACAAAAATCCCCCGCCAAGTGGCAGGGCGAAACCTGCGGCCGAGGATTTCTTACTTATATCGTAGCAAAGTGATAAAATATTGTCAAGAGGTGAAGTTATGAAGATTATAAATGCCGGTGGTGATGGTGGACATCAACTCCAAATTGCCTTGAAAAGTTTACAGGATGTTAAGTGGCGAGATAAAACTATTTTAGATATCGGTTGTAGCAATGGTTATGTAACAAGTAAGATTCTAGAAAAAACCGGAGCGAAGAAAATCATTGGAATTGAAATTGATGAATTGCGAGTCAAAAAAGCCAAAGAGTTAGAAAAGAAATTAGCATCAGATCGTTTGGAATTTTACCACGGTAATGCTACTGATTTAAGCCAGTTCCCTGACGAGCAGTTTGATGGTATTTTTAGCAATATGGTTTTTCAGCAATTGAAAGACAAAGTTAAAGAAGTGCTGAAAGAAATCCACCGAATTTTAAAAAAGGGCGGGATTGCTGTGATAAATTTCAACCAAGAAAAATCAGAAGTCGTCGTTGAAATTCAGAAATTGCTTTTGCAAAAGGAGGTCGAAAAGTCAAAAGATATTGACAAAGAATCAATGATGAAATTATCCGAGGAATCTGGGTTTAAGGTAATAAAAGCTGATTCAGATTATGACATTTATTATCACCAAAGCGTGGATCAATTGATTGGCGATCCCAAAAAAGCTTCAATCGCCGTGAAAAATCAAAATTATTCCGATGAAGAACTTCGAGTTTTTTGGCAAAAGCTTAGAAAAACATTTGAAGCAAGAAAAACTTTGAATGGATATCCTGAGCAATGGAATATTGTTTATCTAAAATTAATAAAAATCAGATGAAAGAGAAGGTTCTTAATCTAATCCAAAATTATCTTGGTTTTTTGGCTCGGTTGAAGGTTAAATGGGCCAAGCCGAAAATTATTGCGATTACTGGATCGTATGGAAAAACTTCAGCTAAGGAAGCGGTTTTTCAAGTCCTGTCGCAGAAATTTGGTTCTGATGTCGGCAAAAATTACGGTAATATGAACAGCGTTCTAGGTTTGCCGTTGGCAATTTTGGGACTCAAAAGTTATAATTTCGGCGCCGGTTTTATTGTTGATTTGGCTCGGGCTAAATGGGGATTTTTCTTTCACAAATTGCCAAAAATTCTAGTTTTGGAATTAGGAATTGACAAACCGGGCGAAATGGCGCAACTTTTAAGAATCATCACACCAGACATATCGGTCATCACCGGAATTTCCGAAACTCATTTGGAAAAACTAAAAAATATTGAAACCGTTCGCCGAGAAAAAGAGTTGGTTTTCAAGTCGCTACCGAAAAATGGCGTCGCGATGTTTTCTGCCGATGATGAAAATTCTCGCGATTTAGATTTTCCGGTTGGTGTTAAAAAAATTTCTTTTGGCAAAAACGGCGATATCAAATATAAAAATTTGAAAGTTGAGATAACTGGAACAAATTTTGATCTTGAAATCGCAGATGAAACGGTCGCAATCAAATCAAAACTGGTTGGCGAACATTTAGTCCAGAATTTACTGATCGCAGCGGCGGCAGGAAAAGAGTTTGGAATCTCGGCTGAAGAAATCAAAACATCACTGGAAAAAATCAAACCGCAACCGGGCCGAATGAATCCGCTGAAAACAAAAAATCAAATGTTGGTTTTAGACGATAGTTATAATTCAAATCCGTTTTCGGCCCAAAAAGCGCTCCAAACTTTGAAAGCAATTGATTGGTCCGGCCGTCGGGTGGCGATTTTGGGGAACATGAACGAACTGGGAAATTTTACCACTAATGGTCATTTGCTGGTTGGCGAAGTTGCCGGAAAATCGGCAGACCTTTTGATTTTTGTCGGACCGAATGCTAAATTGTTAGCATCCGGAGCGGAAAAATCCGGAATGCCGAAGAATAAAATTAAAATTTTTGCGACGACTGACGAAGCAATAAAATCTCTCGATTCACTACTGGTGCCGGGCGACATCATCCTAATAAAGGCCTCGCAGAATGGCATGCGGTTTGAAAATATAGTAAAATATCTATTAGACGATGAAAATTTGGCAAAGAAAGTTTTAGTTCGGCAGGAAAAGAAATGGAGACGGAAATAAATAACCAAGATACAAGAAATCTACGGAGTGACCCTGTGGGCAATAATCAAATAAATCACAAATCACAATTTCCAAATCACAAACAAATCAGAAATCGCAAATTAAAAAAATTTGGCATTTCGAATTTGAATATTGTTTGGAATTTGTATCTTGTGTCTTGTAATTTGCGACTGAAAGGAGCTTGATGGAACTGATTGTTTTTTCGAAAACCGATTTGATTAGATTTTTCTGGCTTACCGGACTTTCGTTTTTGATCGCAATGATCTGGACGCCGTTTTTAACAAATTTTCTTTACAAAAATCGTCTCGGAAAAAGAATCCGGGTTGATAAAAACACGCCGATTTTTTCCAAACTTCACGAACATAAGTCGGGAACGCCGACGATGGGTGGCGTTTTGATCTGGCTGACAACGGCGGCACTGACAATCCTTTTTAACCTTGAACGTCGTGCGACCTGGCTACCGCTTTTTGCTCTGGTTGCCGCCGGAATTATCGGCGCGATTGACGACTTGATGAATGTCCGCGGGATCGGTTCTCACGGCGGCGGGATGAGGTTTCGCGATAAATTTTTGCTTTATGCCGCAATTGCTGCCGGTGGCGCTTGGTGGTTTTACTCAAAACTTGGCTGGAATTCGATTCACATTCCCGGTCGCGGAGATTTCACCATCGGCGCTTGGTATATACCATTATTCATAATTTCTCTGGTTTGGGCGGCATTTGCCTCAAACGAAACCGATGGACTCGATGGTTTGGCCGGCGGAATTTTCGTCATTTCTTATGCCGCTTACGCCATCATCGCTTTGTCGCAGGGCAAAACCGAGCTGGCACTTTTCTGCGGCACAATTATGGGCGCGCTTCTGGCCTTTCTCTGGTTTAATATTCAGCCGGCACGGTTTTTTATGGGTGACACCGGCTCGATGGCTCTGGGAATTACACTTGGCGTCATCGCATTTTTGACCAACTCGATCGTTGTTTTTCCGATTATCACTTTTATTTTTACCATCGAGGGCCTGTCGTTTTTAATCCAGCGGTTTTGGCGAATCACTTTCAAACGAAAATTATTTTTGTCCTCGCCGATTCATCATCATCTTGAAGCCATCGGCTGGCCTGAGCAAAAAATTGTCATGCGGTTTTGGGTTATTGGCGCCGCTTCAGCCGTCATCGGTCTGGCAATTGCACTCTTCGGACATGGAATTGTAAGGTAATTTTTTCACAAAGGACTCTCTACAGAATTCGGAATTGATGTGTAAATATCACTAAATACACGCGATCACTTAAATATGGTGATGCGGATAATAAATAATAAAAAAAGCTCCGGTATTTTGCCGGAGCGTTCTGTATTTAGGTTTGAATTTGGTTTTGATTGATGATGCCTTGATCGATTGACTGATTTATTTTGGTGCAAGTGTTGTAGGCGGCGATCATTGACCAAAGCCAGATTGTTAAATATCCGGGAATGCCGATGATTAAGCCGATAATTGTCGAATCAAGAATTGCGAAAAAGATTCCCAGAATAATGAAAACAATTCCCAAGCCAATATCGCCAGCATAAAACTGTCCGAGTCCGGCGATCAGAAAGGACAAAAGCGTACCGACAAATGGTTCTTTCCGCTGTTGGACCATTTCTGTCCTCCCGGTAGAGTTTTGCCTTTCGGCATATTCTTAATTTAGCAAACGGTGATATTATTGTCAACACATTTGCCAAAAAAACCATTGACTTTTGAAATTCAGGTGCTATTATAAAAATATCCCAGACACAAGGAGGCGCTGTCGCCAATTCCCTCTCAAAATGATGGCTTAATATGTCAGTTTGGTAGTGATTAATTTCATCAAAAAGTCGACTAAAAGTATATAAAATTAGCTCCTGTATTGATAAAATAGTGATGTAGAA
>JAPLVH010000023.1 GCA_026397205.1 Candidatus Berkelbacteria bacterium
GGCGAAAAATGTTGGCGCTGATTTGGAAATCGTCGCGCTCGCCGCCTGGCTCCACGACATCGGCTCAATAATTTATGGTCGCAAAGATCATCATTTGACTTCGGCAAAAATTGCTGAAAAATTTCTGGCGGGTGAAAATTATGATTCGAAAAAAACCGAAATTGTTTTAGACTGCATTAAGCACCATCGGCAATCGACTGATTTTGAACGAAAAACCGTTGAAGAAAAAGTTATTGCTGACGCCGACGCAATATGTAATTTTGATATGTTGCCGGGATTGTTTTATGCCGCATTGGTGACGGAAAAATTATCACCAATCGAAGCGGCAAAATCAATCAAGAAAAAACTGGAAAACAAATGGCGCCGGATGCATTTTCAAGAATCACGAGATTTGATCAAACCAAAATACAAAGCGGCGATGTTATTACTCAAAGAAATTACAAAACTATGATCAAAAAAATTAATTTTACAAAAATCTTTCTCGACGCAATTTCTGATTGTCCGGAATATTTTGAGGCTTTGAAAATTGTCAAAGAAAATTCATCTGGGAAAATCTGGCTAATCGGTGGATTTGTCTTTCGAACCCTCGCCAGTCAACTTTATGACTTGCCAAATCCCGAATGTGATTTAGATTTTATTGTCGAGAAAGTGAGTTCAGATTTTGTTTTGCCGGCCGGTTGGAAAATAAAATCAAGCCGTTTTGGAAACCCAAAATTTGCAAAGAACAACAAAGAGATCGATTTGGTTCCGATCGAGGAAGTGTATTCGATTAGCAAACGAAAATTTAAACCGACGATTGAAAATTATTTGACTGGCACTCCCTTAAACATTCAGTCAATCGCTTTTGATGTCATCAAACATAAAATTATTGGTGACGTTGGAATTAAATCATTGATTGATCGAGAAATCAGAATTTACAATCTAGATCTTGCTAGGTTTGCTGCCGAAAAGAAAAATATTAATTTGAAAAAAATGATTTTGGACAAAGCCAACGATTTGAAATTCAAGCCAATTTTGCCATGACCAACATCCAAAAATTCTTCTGCCCGTTAGAAAAATGATAATTATAAAAATTGACAAAAACAGCGTAAAATAGTTATTAAATACAAGCGATCGCTTAAATACAATAACTTTTTAATATGAGTAGACAAGAGACCAAGGAAAAAATCAAAAGCATAACAATGGAAATTCTGGAAGCACTCGATACATTTATGGGTGCATTATTATTTTCTGCCGGTAGTGCTCACCAATTTCACAAACAACTTTATAAACGTCGCCCTGATATTGATCGAGATACTTTTTATCATCATCTCTACAGTATGAACCAGAGAAAGTTGATTAATTACGATCACACTTCGGATTCAGTCAAGTTTACAAATAAGGGTTTAATGAAAATTGCCGAAAAAGTTTGTTCGAGATATGACACAGACGAAATATTTCGTTTCGTCTCTTTTGATATTCCAGAAAAATTGAAAAGTTTCAGAGACCAATTTCGATCTGCTCTGAAAAGATTGGGATTTAGACATGTCCAAAAGAGTTTGTGGGTGATTAATAGAGATGTGAGTCAAATGGTTGAGATTGCAGCTTTGGAGTGTCAGGTCGAAAAATATTTCACATACATTGTCGCCACTTCCAGCGACATCGATGGAATTTTGGTGAAAATGTTTAAGCAATAAAAAGTTATAGTTATTGTATTTAAGCGATCGCTTAAATACAATAACTATCTGATATTAAAGCAGCAATTTAGAATGTAAATTGGACAAAATGAAAACCGGCTCACCGCAGATAGCGATGGCCGGGTGGCGTAAGTCTCTTGCTGGCGGGTTAGCCAGCATTGTAGGCGTCCAAACGCCTCGTTATTCAGTCGCCTAAGCGACCTACACTTACGTTACTTTAATCTTATCCCTTCTGACTGTGTTGTCAATGCCTTGGAAAAATACTCCAGCAAAAAATCCGCACTAGTTGCGGATTTTTTGCTAGTATATTTTGTATACTATATAGTATATGCTTATTCGGTTTTTTCGACCTCGGCTTCCGGTTCGATTGGTTCGCTACTCTCAGCGGCTTCTTCACCCTCCGCTGGTTTTTCGCCCTCGACTTTAACCGCGGCGACATCCTCTTCCGGTTTTTCTTCCAGTTCGGCCATTTCTTCTTCACTTCGCGGCGGCTGGACCAAAATTGCCACTTCCTCCGGATCATCAAGAATTTCAATTCCCTCCGGAACGCGCAAATCAGAAATTTTTATCACATCATCAAAATTTTTTAAAACCGAAATATCAACTTTAATTTCGTGAACCAAATCGGCCGGCAGACATTCAACTTGAACCGCATCTTTATTTGAGACCAAAGAGCCCTCCAAATCCAAAACCACCGGCGACTCGCCGACAATTAGGAGCGGAATTTCTGTTCGGATTTTCTCCTTCATATTGACTTTGTAAAAATCAATATGAATAATTTTGCCGCTAACCGAATCAATTTGTCTGTCGTGAACTAAAACTTTGACCGGATCGTTGTTGCCGATTTCTAAATTTATCAAACTTGATTCACCGGCTTGCGCAAAAACCTTACCAAAAGTATTTTCGTTGACTGAAAGTGATTGATTTTCAAAATCATCGCCGTAAATTACCGCTGGGATTACTCCGCTTCGGCGCAAAGTTGCCGGTGTTTCCGCCGACCTGACAGTTGATTTGAGCTGAAATTCTTGGACCATAATTTATTTGAGTAATTGTTTTAAATTTTTCGCTGATTTGATTTTTTTGTAGCCGTCCAGCAGTTGATTCGGCGTGATTTTTTCATCATACTTTTTCATACTTTTTGTCGAAACGAAAACCACCGAGACGATTACCGGATGATGTTTCTGGCAAGTGAGGCGCAAAAAATAAACATTACCTGACGATCTAATCAACTGAGTGTCAAAAAAAGAGTACCGGTACCCGCACTTTGGGCAGGATATTTTTTCCCGAACCTGCTGAAAAATATTCTGAATCTCCTCAATATTCAACATTCCTCCGATGTATTTTATCTTAACACAAGCCGCCAGACAAAGTCAATATCATTTGTTTAATTCCAGTGCCACGATTTCATCTCGCAATTCAGCTGCCCGTTCAAATTTCAGCTCCTCAGCCGCCAGCTCCATCTCAATTTTCAGCTCTTTAAGAATTCGCGATCGCTCAGATTTTGGAATTTTCAAGATATTTTCTAGCGGTAACTCCTCTTTTTCTTTTGCTAATTTTCGTGAGACATTTTTGGCAACGATATGATGCCACCGATTGTAATCCTCCTGGATTTTTCGACGCCGTGCGGTTTCGGAGATTGCAAATTTCATCGCCTCGGTTGTTCGGTCAGCATACATAATTACTCGGCCGTCAATATGCCGCGCCGCCCGACCGATTGTTTGAACTAGCGCCGTTTTCCCACGCAAAAATCCCTCTTTATCGGCGTCCAAAATCGCGATCAATGACACCTCCGGCAAATCGAGCCCTTCGCGAAGTAAATTGATGCCGACGACAACATCAAACTTTCCCTGCCGCAATTTTTTCAAAACTTCCAATCGCTCCAAAGTTGCGATATCCGAGTGCAAATAGGCAACTTTAATATTTTTCTCCAGTAAATACTCAGTCAGATCCTCGGTCATCCGTTTGGTAAGTGTCGTTATGATCGTCCGCTGGCCTTTAGCGACATTTTTTTCGATTTCCGAAATTAAATTCTTAATTTGATTTTCCGCTGGTCGAACTTCAATTTTTGGGTCAGTGACTCCAGTCGGACGAATTAGTTGTTCGATGACACCTGAATTTTTCGATAAGATCCCTACAGGGTCACTCCGTAGAATTCGACTTCGTTCAGGATGACCAACTATTATATTTTTATTCGATTGGTCAACCTCATATTCATCCGGCGTTGCCGACAGATAAATTGTTTGGGGAATTTTTTTCTCAAACTCATCAAACTTTAGCGGCCGATTGTCAAGTGCTGCCGGCAGACGAAATCCAAAGTTGACCAAAGTTTCCTTTCGGCTTTTGTCTCCGGCAAACATTCCCCGAATTTGCGGCAAAGTCATATGCGATTCGTCAATAACACAAAGAAAATTTTCAGGGAAGAAATCAATCAAAGTGCTCGGTGGTGAACCGATTTCTCGGCCGTCAAAATAGCGCGAATAATTTTCAATGCCGGAGCAGTAACCGGTTTCCCGGATCATTTCGATGTCGTAGTTGACCCGCTCCTCAATTCTCTGGGCTTCCAAAAGCTTACCGGCAGTTTTGAAGTTCTGGACTTGTTTTTTTAGATCGTTTTTAATTTCGGCGATATTTTTTTCGACATCATTATTTGGCGCAACAAAGTGCTTGGCAGGAAAGATTTCCAAATTTAATAATTTCCCCCGAGTTTTGCCGGAAACATTATCAACGGCTTCAATCGTCTCAACGTCGTTGCCGAAAAAGATTATTTTGTAGGAAAAATCGGTGTAGGCGGGAAAAATTTCGATCGTCTCGCCGCGAACGCGGTAATTTCCCCGGCGCATATCATAATCATTTCTTTCGTATTGCAATTTCGCCAAATTTTCCAGCAACTCCTTGCGAACAATTTTTTCGCCGACAGCGATTTTTGCCGTCTGAGATTGATAATTTTCCGCTGAGCCGATGCCGTAAATGCAGGAAACCGAAGCGACGATTATGACATCACTTCGAGTTAATAGTGCTTGTGTCGTCGCATGACGCAAACGATCAATTTCGTCATTTATCGAGGAGTCCTTTTCAATGTAAGTATCACTTGATGGTATATACGCTTCCGGCTGGTAATAATCATAGTAGGAAACGAAATAGTGAACGGCGTTGTCGGGAAAAAACTGGCGAAATTCGTCAGCAAGCTGAGACCAAAGTCGGTTTTTGGATTCGATTTATAACATTGGCAATGGTAAATGTCTTGCCTGAGCCGGTGACGCCAAGAAGCGTTTGATATTTTTTTCCAGCCAAAACTCCAGCCGAAAGTTTTTTAATTGCTTCCGGCTGATCACCAGTAGGAGAAAAACTCGATTGCAAACAAAAAGGTCTTGACATAATTTTCGGCTTTTGATATATTTATACTAAGAGTCCGTTGTGTCTATGAAGGCGCGGGCCGCGGTGGGCATCGGCTCACCAAACATTCCTAGTCGGAGACGCAAGGGTGTGTCCCGCCCGCCCCGTCGGGGCACATCCGCCATCATCCGTACCGATCTTTGGTGCCAGGTTGCATGTGGGGCATCTCGCACTTGTGAGTCGTCTGCGCTTGCCAATCGCAGCCTGGCACCCAGCTTCGTCCCGGCCTCGAGCCGACGTTTATTCGTCGGCTCGTTTCTTTTTTATCATTTGGATTTAATCCCTTTTTGACGTTTCATTTGACATTTGTAATTTGGAATTTGACATTCGCCATTCAGTTATCTTTTTGTGGTCGCCCGACAGTAAAACTTCCGGCACCTTATTCCCTTTAAAATTTTTCGGCCGAGTATATTGCGGATATTCTAGAAGATAATTTCCGTCGGTGGATTTTTCCATAAACGATTCCGACTCGGCGGAATTTTCGGCCAAAACCCCCGGTACCAATCGGGAAACGGCATCAACAACTGCCATTGCCGGAATTTCGCCGCCGGTTAGAACAAAATCGCCGATGGAAATACTTTCGTCAACCAAATCGTAAATTCTTTCGTCAAATCCCTCATAATGCCCGCAAATTAGTATGATGTTGTCATACTTTATTAGCCGTTTCGCCAAATCCTGATTAAATCTTTCCCCCCGCGGCGTCAACAAAATGGTTTGAGTTTTTAGTTTTGAGTTTTTAGTTTTGAGTTTTGAAATTGCTGCCGCAACGACGTCAACTTTGAGCACCATTCCTTTTCCGCCGCCGTAAGGTGTGTCGTCAACGGTTTTATGTTTATCAGTCGCAAAATCTCGAAGTTGGTGAAAGTTTATTTTAACCAAACCTTTTTCTTGCGCGTGCCGAATAATGCTCTCGGAGAAAGGGCCATCAAACATTTGTGGGAATAGTGTGATGATGTCAAAAGTCATAACAAATAAGTCAAAAATCAAATATCAAATATCAAAATGACAGATTAAAAAGATAAAAAGACTTAATAATTTTTCAGAAAACAAACACTAACATTATAGCTCGCAAATGGCATCTTCGTCAATACTAATTGTGGAAAATTCAGAAAATTATCACTTCCAGAAAAGATAATTTGCCGTCCACTTGACAAATAAAAATATATCTGCTACACTTAGATCGAAAGTTTGAATCTCCAATTAGTCATCTTAGGGGCTTGTTCTCTTTGGGAAACGAAACGGGAATCACACTTCGGTCGATCACAATTTGTAAGTTTTTGTCGGTTCGGCATTCGCCGCTCTGGCAAGGACAAAGGATTTGAAAAATGGATGAGAATGCAACACCACAAGTAGAGGGAAACAAACTCTATGTTGGTAATTTGCCGTTTTCAGTTGACAACGCCAAACTGTCAGAAGCTTTTTCTGCGGTTGAAGGCGTCGAGATTGTCGAAGCGGTTGTTATTACCGATAAATTCAACGATAACCGATCCAAAGGTTTCGGATTCGTGACGGTTGGCGACGCTGCGCAAGCAGAAAAAGCGATCGAAGCGATGAACGGCCAAGAGATCGATGGTCGAAAGATCGTTGTCAATATCGCCCGACCAAAAGTTGAGCGAACTGACTCTGATCGCGGATCTTTCCGCCGATCATACTAAGCAATTAGTAAAATCGTTTAAGAAAAATCGCTGTGAGATTTATTTCAAACAGCGATTTTTTGATTCCAGAATTATATTATTGATCAATAGACCATTCTCATATTCTGCAGAATTAGAGAATAGAATTCCAATCGAAAAAGTATTGACAAAATGTTTCGAATTAGCATGTACTATATATAGTAGGATCTCGCTGGAGGTGCCGATGATGAGAGAAGTTATGTCGCACCAAACTTTTTGGGGAGTAGCGATTGTCATTGTCATTGTGTCGGTAATGATTCGGGAATGGTTTCACCGAATATGGCAAATGAATCAGTCGTCTGGGAAAAATGATGCGAAGTCGTTTACTCTGATTATCTATTCCAAGAGAATATTCAATGTCGGTACGGAACAATTGATTGTAGATCTGTCTTTTGTCACCAACGATCAAAATTTTGGTCGGGTATCTGGCGAGCTAACAACATTTTTTGATGATTCAGATTTGGCTGAAATTGCCAGTTTTTGGCTTCGTGACGAAAATCACGAGCCGAAAAAACTTGAGGATTGCCGCGACAAATTGGACATAATTGCTCTCGATGTGATTGAGCCGAGGATTCGCATCTGTAAAGGGATTTTCCTTGCCGACGCATCAGTTCTTATTAGTCCAGAAATTGTCGTTCGTTTGGCGGCATAAAACTTCTCATTCCCAAACGCGACCTTCGCCGGTCGCTTTTTTCTATGGTAAAAATTGTGAAACTTTACAAACCAAAAATCATTTTGCTAGAATGAAACAGATGGAAAAGGTTATTGAAGTCAAAAAATTAATCAAAAAATACGACGAACTGATTGCCGTCAGTGGAATCTCTTTCGAAGTGAATCGGGGAGAAATTTTTGGTCTTCTTGGCGAAAACGGCGCCGGCAAAACGACAACATTGGAAATGATTGAAGGACTTCGCAAACCTTCGTCAGGCAAGATCAAAGTTCTCGGTTTTGACATCCAGCATGATTTGAAATCGATCAAAGAAAAAATTGGTGTTCAGTTGCAGTCGTCGGCTTATTACAAATTTTTGAAACTCGGAGAAATTCTAAAACTTTTTTCCGGTTTTTACAACAAGTCGGTGAATGCTGACGAGCTTTTGCGCATCGTCGATTTGGAAGCGAAAAAAGATCAATTTGTTTTGAATCTTTCCGGCGGTCAACGTCAAAGGTTTTCAATCATCGCCAGTTTGGTTAATGATCCGGAGATTGTTTTTCTCGACGAACCGACAACCGGTCTCGATCCATTGGCTAGGCACCGTTTGTGGGATGTTATCGCTGGAATTAAATCAAAGGGCAAAACAATAGTACTGACCACTCACTATATGGAAGAGGCGGAAATTTTATGCGATCGAGTGGCAATTATGGACCGGGGCAAAATTGTTGTGCTGGACGAAACACATAAACTGATTTCCAGAGCCGAGCACCCGTTCAAAATTAACTTTATTCTTGGCGCCGACGACGAAAAATTTATTTCGTTCTTGTCGGAAAAATTCAAATTAAAGGATCACATCTCTCGATTTCCCGGCAAAGATGCCCATTTTGAAATCAGAATAGCTAGCCAGAAAGAATTAAATGAAATTTTGACGGAGATTCAGAAGCGAGCTCCTGAGAGTTTAACCGTTGGTCGGGCAACGCTCGAGGATCTGTTTATCCAGCTGACGGGAAAGAAATTATCCGAGTAAAAAGTTCGCAAAGCCGCAAAATTTATTCTATTTATTTTATTAACTTTCAACTTCGTAAACTCTACCATGTTAAAACTATTCCTCACCAATCTAAAGATGGTTACGCGGAATCGACAGTCACTTTTTTGGATGTTGGCGTTTCCGCTGATTTTTACTTTCATTTTTGGTTTTTTCTTTGGCGGAGGTGGCGCAATGAATACTGGGACTGTGGCTTTGGTCAATAATTCAAAAACACAAATTGCCGAAAATTTTGCTAGTGCGCTGAATTCCTCGAGCAATTTCAAAATCAAAACGGTTGCTAACGATGCCGCCGGTCGTGACTTGATCAAAAAAAATCAAGCCGGCGCAATTATCGAAATCCCGAACGGTTTTGGCGATCAAATACCGTCAGCGTCGAAACAAATTACTGTCGTCATCGATCCGGCCAATGTCCAACTCGGTGCAACGGCAGAAGGTTTTGTCGGCCAATATCTGACACAAATTAATTTCGCTGCCGCCCACATCGCGCCGACTTTTTCCACCAACATCGAAAAAACCACTGATAAACCGCTAAATTATTTTGATTTTGTTTTGATGGGAATTATCGGCATTGCCCTAATGAACTCGTCAATTATCGGCGTTGCGACGGCGATGGTGAATTATCGCGAAGATCAAATCCTCAAACGAATTACTACAACTCCACTCGCGACATGGAAATTTATCGTCGCTGAAATTTTGTCGCGACTGGTCATCAATGTTGTTCAAATCGGGCTGATAATTTCAATTGGCAAATATTTTTTTGGCGCTCACATTTACGGAAGTGTGGTGCTTCTGGTCATAATTTCTTTGGTCGGTGCGGTTTTGTTTCAATCGATCGGTTTCACCATCGCATCACTGGCGAAAACAACTGAAGCCGCTGATTCAATGTCAACGGCGGTTACCGTACCGATGATGTTTTTGACCGGCGTCTTTTTTCCGATCGACTCACTTCCGAAATGGCTTTACGCAGTTGTTCAATTTTTGCCACTGGCGCCACTCCTTCACATCATTCGGACAATCGGCTCGGGTGTCGGCTCGGTTTTTGACGATCCGAAAAATTTGATTTTGGTTTTTGCTTGGATTGTGATCTGTATTTCCGTTTCGATTTGGAAGTTTCGGCTGGCAGAGGAATAGGATGGGAAATGTCAAATTTCTAATTTCAAAAAAATTATGAAACGAAAATTTACAATTGATGAGGCAAGAATTGTCGGTGAAAAAATCGGGATTGATTTTGGCAAATTCGATATCGAAGAGTTTCGCCGCGGTTTAGAAGTTGAGCAGGAACACAGTGATCACGATCCGGAAACCGATGTTATCGGTTCGGACGAAAATCTGGCCGGCAAAATCGCTTGGGCCCATTTGAAAGAGATCGGCGATTATTATACCCGACTTGACAAAATGGAGGCCGAGGCGGAAAATTAAAATAAACGCGGAATAATGCGAACCGGACGCAGAATTACGCGGAATTAATTCAATTAGCGTCAAAAAAAGTCAGTGTTTATAAAGTCAGAGATAAAATGGAGGTGAGAGATGAAAGGTAAAGGGATTTCGATGGTGATGTTTGTGGTTTCGGTCATCGCCGTACTGTTTGCGGTTTTGGATGCGTCGTCGGTCGGGATTTGGCTTTCGGCCAGCTCGTGGCTGATCATCGCCGCCGTCACCGGTGTCTGGGCGATTTATCTGGATGCAAAATAGTTTTTCGGTTTGATTTTAAAAGTTCGGACTGTGGTTTTTGAGACCTCTGTCCGAATTTTTTGATTGTGATCCCTCACTTTGATACGCTAGCGTATCAAAGTGAGGGAGTGAACCTCTGGGCGCTGATGTTTAGCTATTGACAAGTGAAATCAATTTGTGCTAAAACAAAATAGTTGACCATCAAATCGAAAAAGTTTGGTGGCGAGGAACAAGGAGGAGAAGCAAAAATGGAAGCGACGACAGCACTTGACATTTCGATGATTTTCTTCGCGCTTGTTTCTGGCGGTCTGACAGTATTTTTTCTTCTTCGAAGCAGGAAAAATGCAAAGGAAACAGCTGAAATTCCGATCGCTTATTTTGTCACATTAGTGGTTGTTTTTTATCTCGTTTTTGCGTTTGTTGGCACTCTTGTTCCCGTGTTTCTTTCTTGTTTTGTAATGACTAGAGTTGGTCGCGAAACAATTGCCATTGATATGAATTATCAGCGAATCGGAAATCTTGAAGGCAAAGTGTTCCTCTGGAAAAACGAAATTCCAAAAAGAATCCGATTTGTATCAACCAAGGAGTGGAGTTACACAATCAATCGCCAAGTATGGTACACTGAAAAGAATTTCAAGGATGAAGTTTTTGATTATTCCGTCCGGCTACATCGGTCCGAGAGTCCGGAGGCCGTGATTGAAGTTATCAAGTGGAACGATAGCCGAGACGACGGTTTTACGATCGCCGATTATACTGAACAAGTTTTGCTTCCGGAGTTTGAGCGCAATTTCGGAAACTGGAGAGAAGCGGATGAAAATCTTCAGAAGTTTGAAACGAAACTAAAGTCGAAACTTTCGGTGGCACTGCCGAAAGGAATCGAAATCGAAGTTGTCTTTGACTGATCCCTGTCTCCACTTTGCCGTGGAGATTTTTTTAAACAGAAATGGATGACGAATATACCAAATAACTAAAGACTAATAAAATCAAAACTATCATCAATGAGATTTTTCTGCTACGATTAGTTTATGAAAAAATTATATTTGGACATTGAAACCTTGCCGGCGAGTGGCGAGCAGATGGCGATTATCAAAAATTTCTACGAAGAGGCGAAAAAGAAAAAGGCGCTGAACGGCACCGGCAATGGATCGTCGCGCCAAAATCAAAATGAAGCGACATCATTTGATAATTATTTCCGTGGCACCAGTTTTTCCGGCGAGTTTGGCCGGATTTTTTGCATCGGTTATGCCGTTGACGATCAACCGGCGGAGTGTTTATCTGGCACAGAAAAAGAAATATTAACAAAATTTTGGGAAATTGCTCGCGATGCATCATTATTTATCGGTCACAATGTGATGGATTTTGATATGAGATTTATTTACAAAAGATCAATCGTAAACAATATCAAGCCGACGCAGGATTTGTCATTCGCTCGCTACCGATCGAATCCGATTTTTGATACAATGAAAGAGTGGGAAAAGTGGGGCGCAATTGGCGCGTCGCTACATAAATTATCAATTGCTCTCGGAATTGCTTCGCCGAAAGAAGAAGGGATTGACGGCAGTCAGGTTTATGATTTTTTTCTCGCCGGCAAAACGGCGGAGATTGTTGAGTATTGTATACGCGATGTCGAAGCGACGAGAAAGATTTATAAAAGGATTACATTTAGTTAGAAAAGCAAATATCAAAGATCAAATATCAAAATGACAAACAAAAAAGAAAAAAAGAATTAAATCCCGGCACGGAGTGCCGACCAACATTTTGACTTTTGATTTTTTACTTTTGATTTAAGATTGGAGGAATCATGTTCTTTGGACTTACAATTTTGGGGATTGGGGTTATCTTTTTGCTTAAGAATCTCGGATACATCTCCGGCGGTGTTTGGGAGATTGCCTGGCCGTCTTTTTTGATTCTGCTTGGCCTGTCAATTCTCTTTCGCTCGAAAAACCGGAGGGATTTGTTCAGAGAATACTTTACTAAAAGCAAAAAATAATCGTGGCTTCGAAACGTATTTTGATTAAATAGTTTTGTAAATTTCTAATTATTCTAATTTCTAATTTACCTAAAAAGCACCAAGTCCAAATGTCTAAATTAGGGAATTGGTTTATTGGGATTTTCTTAGAATAATTAGAGTAATTGATTTTTCATGAAATTCTTAAGTTGGTTTTTGGGAATAATCCTTTTGTTATCGAGCGTCTCGATTTTCGGTTTTTTTAATTTCCACCAATTATTTTTTTCGCCGACCAGTTTTAAAACCGCTTTGGTCAAAATTGATTTTTACAATCAGGCGGAATCGGTGATCAAAAAAGATGTTTTTGAAAGCACCGGTTCTACCTCATCTACACAGATCGCGCTGTCAAAAGCGATCAGTCAGGTTTTGGACAGCTACAATTTTCAGCCGAAAATTGAAAAGCTAATTGATGATTTTTTCACCTCGATCTCCATTGGCGGCCATAATCAAGTTTTATCCGTTGATCTTGTGCCAATCAAAAATCAGTTAGCGCAAACTTTTGCCGCCCAGACGAACAGTTCGGCCGACATCTCCTCGGAGCTGACGATTCCCGACAGTTGGCAGATCAACTTATCCAGCTATTCATCGTCGCTGTCAATCGCTTCTTTTTTTTACCGCAACTCTCTTTGGATCTATCTCGGCTTCATCCTACTATATATAATGTTTTTTTTCACCTGCTTCTCGGTTGGTGCCAAATATCTGAAAGTTTTTTTCAGCTTTTCGCTTGTCATTGGAATTTTGCTATTTTTCCAGTTTTTATTTCTACAATTTGTTAATCTGGGAGCGATATTTTCCTCGATTACCGAACAAGGTCGAAGCGGATTGACCTTAATTGTCGGCAATTTACTTGATTATATCCGCTCTGCCGGTAGCCACCTGGTTCTTTGGGAGTCATTACCGATAATTCTTGTTTCAATTGTCGGATCAATCATCGTTGGCATTACAACGAAAGAAAAAGTCGGGAAAATTCCACTCAATGAGAAATAATGACGAAATCAGAATTAAGAATGACCAACAAATGAATAAATTAGAATATCAAATAACGAATAAAACATTCAGTAATTTTATCATTTAATTTATTATTTATTTCCAATTGTGAAAAAAAGAAAAGCGTTGCTATTTGTAATCGTTTTGCTGATAGTTGCCGCCGGTTTTTTAGTCGAGCACAGTTTTGCCGCCTCGGATCCGAAGGTTGATGAAAATGGCGATGTTCAGACATTAAATTTTGCCGGTAGCATCGGCGATAAGAAGGTTTTTGTTCCTTTTTCCGTTGACAGTGGCGAAATTATCATCAAAAATTCAGCGATCTCTTATTGTTCGGCGAAACTCTTCGGATTTGAGCAGTCGGTAAAAATCAATCAGCTTTTGAAAATCGCTGACGATATTTCAGCGATCGAAATCTCCGGCTATGTCGGTGTTCACGCCGAAAACCGCCAGTATTTTTATCTTGACGATCAGCTTTGTCCGAAGCCGCTGGCATTTGTCAAAAATGGCGAAACCAGTTATAATTTAATAAGTGACGAGCCAAATTTTCTACTTTTGGATTTTAACACCGACGGTTTTCTCGATGTTGCCTCAGAAAACCGTAATTACGATTTAGATCCGATTACCGATGGCATTCGCGATATTTATTTGTTTAATTCGGTAGCAAAAGAATTTAAGTTTGAGCGAAGCGAAAATTTCCATCAGGCGGCGGTGGAATGATCGATCTAAATTTCGCGATTGCTCTTCGAGCGGAGTGAGAAGTTTACAAAGTTTAATAGTTCTCGCTTAGCCACTTGAACAATAAAACCAAAAAAAATGGACAACGAGGAAAAAACAATCGAGAAAAATTTCTCCGACGAGTCAAAAACGACAAAAATTCTTTTGGGAGTTTTGCTTGTGGTTTTGGTTGCAGTGGTTTTGATTTCAGTTTTGCTTTGGAAAAATGTTCGGCGTGACCAGAGCGCAAACATCGCCGGCACCAGCGAATCTGGCTCGGTTCTCGGCGCTTCGACCGAAGATCCTGACTATCTCTCGTCATTGACCGATGATTTGAAAGCCAAGGGCTTCGTTCTTTATGGCTCTAGTCAATCAAGTGAAACGACGCGCCAGAAAAATATTTTTGGCCAAGCATTTTCAAACTTGGATTATGTCGAATGCGATCCGAATACCTCGGGCGCAAATCCGGATGAATGTTCAGCCCGTGGCATCAGCGTTTTCCCGACTTGGATTTCCGGCGACCAAGCTTTCCCCGGATTCCAATCAGTTGAACAGTTGCAAGAGCTGGCTGACCAGAAGGATAAATAAATCACAAATCACAAGAGACAAATTCCAAACAAATCTCAAATTTCAAATCCTAAATCCATAAAAATTGAAGTTTGAGATTTTTGATTTTTAATTTGTTTGCGATTTGGAAATTGTGATTTGTGATTTAAGCAATTTCAGCTCAAATATCCTAATTTGTTATTGCCAGAGCCAGTTTCGAGACATCATACTTCAAAATAACATCATTTTTCGCTTGACAAGCGTGGTGAATGCTCACTACAATATAATTAAGAGTGAGAGATCGCTCGGATAGAAATTAAAAAATCCTTTTGAGAGGAGGTGATTAACATGGTACAAGCATATTGCGTTAAGTGCAAAGCCAAACAGGAGATGCAGAACGCCGAGGCAGTGACGATGAAAAACGGCAAACCGGCAATGAAGGGAACTTGCCCGAAGTGCGGCACTGGAATGTATCGAATTGGTAAAGCTGCATAATTGTTGATTATATTTGCTGTCTCGCTTGCGATTTTTCGCCTGCGAGCAGAAAAGAAAAACCCGCTGATTTTTGGCGGGTTTTTCTTTTTTGTCTTATTGTTCGAGTGTGCGAGAACTAATAAAAATTTGGTTAGATCCCTCACCTCAATACGCTAGTGTATCGAAGTGAGGGATCTAACCAGCTTCTTGTTTTTTTGAAAATAAAAAAATTCCCGCCGGTTGGAGCGGGATGTGGTGGGAAAGCTAAAAGTCGCGAAGATCGCAAGAGGTGTCGGTCAAATCAATGTTGACGGGTTCGGCATCGAAGTTGATGACAAATGGAATTTCATCACTGATGATTTTGCTCAAATCATAAGTTGCGATTTTGCAACCGGTTTTGGCGTCGTGGAAATCGAAAGTCAAAAGGCAAGCTGTTTGGTGAAGATTTGGAGTTAGAATTTCTCCGATGATTCCGAACTGACCATTTATCGTCACTGGCTTTTTTGACAGATTGCACAGATGCCCGGAGTAAATCATCCGCAAAACTCGGCAAATAGTTTCGGCGGTTTGGGATTTTTTGGCGGCAAGTTCGGCGGCGGAAAAAGCTTCAATAGTTGAAATTGTGATAACGCCTTTTGATCTTTCTATTTTCAAATTATCACCGTGGCTGATTCCTGCATCAAGCATTATTATTCCAGTTGGAATTTCAGCTTGATCACCGAAAAAATATCGAATAATACCGCTATCACCAGTTTTTTCGTCAAAAAAACCATCAATATGATTTCTACTCATCCGACTTCACCTCGTCCTTTTCGCGTTGGAACGACAAAATCAATTTATCAAATCACTAAAAAATTGTCAATAGTTTGTACATGATGACGACCTCTTGGACAATAGCTGATACTTTTCTGCATACTGTAATGGGGTCAAATTGTTAAGTTTTTGATGTGGTCTGATGGTGTTGTAGATAATCAACCAATCAGATATTGAACGATTGAAACCTTGA
>JAPLVH010000024.1:0-2379 GCA_026397205.1 Candidatus Berkelbacteria bacterium
TAAATACATTATGGTGGTGTGTCCTCGCTCAAGCTCGAACTTTTTTCGAACAAAATTCTTAAAAACTTTTCAAATGAATTCTGCTCGTGCGGGCAAAAAGGAAGGGGGTGGGGGGGAAGGAATTTTTGCCCGCTCTCGCTTTCCCGACGCTACTGGATTTCGTATTTCGCTTCGCGAAATGCACCGCCGGAACTTTACTATTTTTGGTTTTCGGTGTAGCATTAAAGTAGATGAAAGGAAGTAGCACTTATACTTTAATTCTACTATCACAATATTAGTATGTCAAACATTCAAACAACACTTAGAAAACTTAGAGAAGAAAAGGGATTGTCCCAAGAAAAATTGGCGAGATTGTCAGATGTCGCCAATAATACTATTATTAAAATTGAAGCTGGCAAAAATCAAAATCCAACACTTGATACTCTCAAGAAAATTTCAAAAGCTCTTGAGGTAAGTGTTGATGATTTAATAAAATAAGAAAGGACAAACATGAATGGTTTATTTTTATTTCTCTTCCTCGTATCAATCGTGTGCCTAGTAGCTGGGCTTATTCAGCCCAAAGTTTTCTCCCGTTTCTTTAAAGATAAAACAAGTAGAAAATTTGTTGGACTAATTTTTGGTATAGCAACTGTTTTATTTTTTGTTTTATTTGGAGTTACCTCAAACAAATCAACGCCAACAACCAGCCCAACTACTACCACGAAGACAGAAACACCAGCTGCAACTACCCAGAAGACGGAAACGCCGACAACAACTCCTGCCCCCAAATTTATATTTGATGTGCCTTCTTTAGTAGGGAAAAATATAGATGAAGTGAGAACAGTATTGGGTAGCCCTGCTGATAAAACTATGACTGAACCTACAAAAGAACAACTAAGTTTAGGGGCGGCTGAATGGGATAATACATTTCAAAAAGATGGTAACGATCTATTGGTAACTTTTGACCCAACGACAAGAAAGATAATAGATTTCTTTATCTCAACAGATGACGCTTCTGGTAAAACACAGGATAAAAACCATTTGTTAGAGATGGGCAATCTTAAAGAGAATGCTTCAAATTATAAAGTTGACTATGTTAAGACGCTAAAAGACTCAACGTCATTCACTGGTGTTAAAGCCACGCCTAAGCCATAAATTATAGTGGGATACAAAAATGGCAAAACAACAAAAAATTGTCAGAGTAGCGCGAAATAGTATTTTGCAAAAAATCAATCTTGACAGTCTCTTAAAACAGGGCTGGCAGATTAAAAGTTCAGCTAATCAATCGCAGGGCTATAGTTTTGGTAAAACTTGTTGTCTAGGAAGTTGTTTTCTACCACTGGCACTTTTGGGCAGAAAATCTGATGTAATGGAATATATACTCGAAAGAGATGAACCAGAATCAGAAGAAGAGCCAAAAAAAGAAGCAGGCAAAAGTCAGGAAGTAAAAAAAGAAAGTAAAGATAAGGAATAAGGCAAAAATATATGTCCAACGAAAATGAAAAACCTATATATGAATTACCGGAATCTACAATTCGTATTATAGAAGAAGCCCAAAAGTCATATAAACGTTTAGCTGGCAGTATAGCAAATATGGCAAGTATTCTTCCAAAATTTCCCAAAATTGATATTCCAAAATTTCAAATTCCCGAACCGCAAGAGTGGAAGTTTGTTCCACCTCCAAATTACGACCTTATTCATGAACAGAATGAGTGGAAGCGTCATAAGGAAATTTTGGATGTGCAAAATGCGGTAATTGAGATACAAACGGGAATTTTGAAAGAACAAAAATCTACATCAAAATTAACTCTGTTTATTTTTATTTTGACAATCATAGGAATTTTAGTAACAATTGTATTCAGCTTCATAAAGTAATATCAGCGGTGCGCCAGCTTCGCTGGCACGAAATCCAGTAGCGTCGGGAAAGCGAGAGCGGGCAAAAATTCCTTCCCCCCACCCCCTTCCTTTTTGCCCGCACGAGCAGAATTCATTTGAAAAGTTTTTAAGAATTTTGTTCGAAAAAAGTTCGAGCTTGAGCGAGGACACACCACCATCCCATGTCGCCCCGCAGGGGCTATGCGGGATGTCCAGCGTAGCTTTTTTTGAGCGAAGTTGGATATATTGTTGATTAACCAAGACGAACAAATTTAATGCTCCAAAATCTAGGACACAAAAGAAACAAAAAAAGGAAATTGACAATTTGATTGCGAAAAATCCGGATTGGCGCGGCAAAATACTGGCGAAAATTCGCAAGATTATTCTTGAAACTGATCCTGAAATTATCGAGGATTGGGAATATAAAGGTTCACCAGTTTGGTCGCTCGGCGGAATTATTTGTGTCGGAAATATTTTTAAAAACAAAGTTCAACTCATATTCCAAAGTGGCGCGGCCATAGACGA
>JAPLVH010000024.1:2391-5430 GCA_026397205.1 Candidatus Berkelbacteria bacterium
ACTCTACGGAAAAAAATGGAGGTATATTGATTTTTATGAGGATGATGAAGTCAGGGAAATTAGATTAAAAAAAACTGGTTCTTGGTGCAATCAAATATAATCAAAACAAATGACTCGATTACCGAGTCGTTTATTTTTTTAAATGTACAATGTATTGACAAATTTTTTCAAAAGGTATATATTGTAGGCAAGACGCACAGCTGTCAAAACTGAAACGCCACGGAGGTGGCAAAAGAAGATGAGCAGACGACGCGGATTCACGCTGATTGAGCTGTTGGTCGTGATCGCGATCATCGCGATCCTGGCGGCGATCCTCTTTCCGGTTTTCGCCCGCGCCCGCGAAAAGGCAAGACAGGCGAGTTGCTCCTCGAACGAGAAGCAGATCATGCTCGGCATCCTGATGTATGTCCAGGACTACGATGAGGCCTTGCCCGGCGCCTGGGCCAGTGGCTCGGCCGGTCTTTGGTCGGTCCGCATCATGCCTTACGTCAAGAACAACCAGTTGTTCGTCTGCCCGAGCAATGCGACGATGGGTGCAGGTTGGGGTGGATACGATTGGCCAGGCGCGCCGTTCCCGACCAGCTACGGTTTCAACTGCAACGCCTCCGGAAAGGCGCTCTGCAACCGAATCGGACGGATCGCCTCTTTCACCCAACCGTCGATGTGCATCATTATCGGCGACATCTGGAACGCCAATTGGGGTAACATCAACAGCATCCAGATCAACGACGGACGTCTCAACCCAGTCGGCACCAATGTCTGCTGGGGCAACAACAGGTGTCCAATGTTCGACCAGAATCCGTCAACTATCCACAACGGTGGCGCGAACTATGGACATCTCGATGGCCACGTCAAATGGTACCGGAACGACGCGATCTACCCGTCATCCGGCGCCGACGCCAGCAAGGACGTCTTCTGGGTTCAGTAAAACCCACCCCGCTCACAACAAATCGGTCGCCCCAATTCCCGGAGCGGCCGATTTTCATTTTCTGGACTAAATAATTCTTAGTGCTGATTTCGATTAATAATGTTAGCCAGGGCGTGAAAAAATTTGCCGACAGCATTAGTGTCGGGAACTTTAGTCAAAACAAAAATTGCGACAGTTATCAAAATCGCCAGCCCGATCGTTCCGCCGGCGGCGGTAAAAAGCCCGCGCAAAAAACTCCAGCCAAGCGAATTCGATCTTTCGGTCGCCCGCTTCAAACCTAGAACCAATTTTTTTAGTTCACTATTTTCCGATTCCATAATTTAATTATACATTCGATCTTTTTCAATTGCAAACTTGATGAATTAAGAGTATATTTTAAGGTATGAAAATCACTTACCGACCAGTCACAAAAAACGATTTACCAGATCGAGTCCGCTGGTTTAATGATCTCGAAATTAGTCAGTTTCTTGGTGATATAGTCCGAAGTGGCACAACATTAGCAAAGCAAAAAAAATGGTTTGAGAAAATATTGAAAGAAAAAAATCGGAAAGATTTTGTCATTGAAGTTGATGGTAAACCGGTTGGAGGCGTTGCGCTTTTGGAAATAAATAAAATCGACAAAAATGCTGGCATTTTTATATTTGTTGGTGAAAAGAGATTTTGGGGTAAAGGGGTGGCAAAAAGCTTTGGAATTTATCGCCAATTATGGATTTAAGAAATTAAAAATGCACAAAATTCGGCTTCATGTTTATTCACCAAATATTCGCGCTATCAAACTTTATGAAAAATTTGGCTTTGTTAAGGAGGGACATCACACGGAAATGGTTAGAATCGACGGAAAATATTATGATGAAATTTTTATGTCGTTAAAAAATCCAAAGAATGGGTCATAAAAAATAAGAAACTTGCACAAGCAATAACTTCTATTTTCCACTACTCAACTATGTAGTTGAGTAGTGGCGCATAAAATTTTATGACCCAAGAAACGGCTCTCAAAATTTTGAAAACCGGCGTCAATGTTTTTTTGACCGGTGAACCGGGCAGTGGCAAGACATATACTATAAATCGCCATGTGCAGTATTTGCGTTCTCACGGAATCGAACCGGCAATCACCGCCTCAACCGGAATAGCCGCCACTCACATTGGCGGAATGACAATTCATTCGTGGAGCGGAATCGGGATTAAAGATCGCTTGAGCAAGGCCGAACTGCGAAAAATTACTGATAATGATTATGTCGTCAAGCGAGTCGAATCGGCAAAGGTTTTAATTATTGACGAAATTTCAATGCTGCCGCCGGGAAATTTGCAGATGGTTGACGCCGTTTGCCGAGCGGTGAAAAATAATTCAAAGCCATTTGGCGGAATTCAAGTTGTTTTGGTCGGCGATTTTTTTCAACTGCCGCCGGTAGTGAAAAATTATTCTGATAATTCTGATCAAAATTTGTTTGACGACAAACATCCCCGTTTTGCTTACGACTCCGAAGTTTGGCAACAATCGGAATTTATCGTTTGCTATTTAACCGAACAGTATCGTCAGGATGACGCCAATTTGGTTTCGGTTTTGAAAAAAATTCGCAAAAATAATTTTGATGATTTGGCGCTTGAAATTATCGGTGCTAGAAAAATCGGAGTGGAAAAAATTCCGCTGAAAATTCCGAAACTTTTTTCTCATAATTTTGATGTTGACGAAAAAAATAATCAAATGCTGGCGCGGATTTCTAACAAATCAAAGTCGTTCCAAATGAAAACCAAAGGCAATCCGAATTTGGTCGCAGCAATGAAAAAGGGCTGTCTATCGCCGGAAAAATTATATTTGAAAGTTGGAGCGGCGGTGATGTTTACAAAGAATAATTCAAAAGAAGGTTTTGTAAACGGGACATTGGGGGAAGTTGTTGGATTTAGCCACGATAATGGTTTACCGATTGTCAAAATTCGCAGCGGTCGAAAAATTACCGCCGGGCCAATGGAGTGGTCAGTTGAGGAAAATGGAATAATTAAGGCCTCGCTCCTGCAAATTCCGTTGCGTTTGGCTTGGGCGATAACCGTTCACAAAAGCCAGGGCGTCAGTTTGGACGACGCGGTAATTGATCTGTCGCGAGTTTTTGAATTCG
>JAPLVH010000024.1:5499-18315 GCA_026397205.1 Candidatus Berkelbacteria bacterium
CTTTTCAAGTTAATCCAGAAGTGCTAGAAGTTGATGATAAATTTCGGATCGAATCGGAAAATGCCGAAAAAATGTTTCGGGACTTTCCGGAAAATGAAATTAAGAAAAAGTATGATAACTTCATACTTTATGCCGGAGGTGAAATTAAGGCGGTTGATGTTTTTGACAGAAAGAAAAAACAAAAATCTTCGACTTACGATGAAACCCTGGCGCTTTGGAAAGAGGGAAAAAATCTTTTCCAAATTTCCGAAATTCGCGGTTTGGTTGAAAACACAATTTTGGGTCATTTGGAAAAACTGGTGGATGAAAAACGGATCGAACGACCCGAACTTTTGAAAATTGTCCCAGAGAATTTTCTCCCCGATTTGGCGGAAATAATGCTGGCATTCAAAAAATTCGGCACCGACTCTTTGTCTCCAACATTTCACCACTTCTCCGGCAAATATTCCTACGACGAATTACGAATGGCGAGGATAGTTCTGGGATAATTTATTTGGTCATTCCCGAGTCGTCGGGAATCCAAAATAATTTTTTCAAAAACGAAAATCCCGCTGATAAAGCGGGATTTTCTGTATCAAATTTTTCAGATATCATTTTTTCGGTGTCGTCACCGGAACTGTCGGTCCAGAAAATACCGGCGCAGTTGTCGTTGGCGGAATTGGATTCATCATCATTGTTGGTGGCGGCGTAAAAACATTACCAACTCCTTTCATAACATTTTTCATCATTGACGAAAAATCACAAGTTATTGTCAATTGAACTTCTGCTACACTCCCTGCTTTTCCAACAGGAACTATTTCATTGTCACCTTTGCATATTGAATTATTCGATAAAACACGAACATCATAATAAGCGTCAGCTTTTGTGATAATATTGTTGTAAAAAACATCCGAAGTTGTATAATCTTTAGACGGCACCGTTATATAGATATAACTTCCTGACCAGTTTAAACTTTCTGCACTCCAAGTTATGCTTACTGGGTCGTTTACTCCAATTGGCTTTTTAACTGATCCACTATCGTCAGGCAACTGACCCCATGCATCCCCTCCGGAACGTGTATACAAATCCACATATATTTTGCTAGCCCACGAAGTTGCTCCCGTGAGGTCAATTCTGATAGCCATCATCTGCATTCGTGGCATGTTTGGTTGCGCTAATGTATCAGCCGAAACACTTCCGCCACCGGCACCATATTTTGCCAAGCCGTATCCGCCAACCAAAACAACAGCTACGGCGGCGATTGCAATTGTCACCTTTTTTCGTGCTGACATTCTTCTGCCTTTTCAAGCTTTTGATTTCTTTTTGAATCCGAACATACTCCCTCCTAGATTAAAATTTCTAATTTGTTTGTGATTTGCGTCTTGTGATTTGAGATTTTTTAGGTCATTATTTCCATTTTACCCCCCCCTAAAACTTGTCAAGTTTTTTTTATACTTTTTAATAATTTCCATGTCAAAATTGGCATAATGCGCTTCCTCAACCACCTCCAATTCAGATATTGACCGATCGGTCAATATCTGAATTGGGAGCCGACCAAAAAAAATCACCGCATAATCGCGATGATTTTTTCCTTTGGCGATATTTGGATTATTTCTTCGTTGATTCTCCGGCTATCTTTGCCACGACAGCATAGTTCTTTTTCAGTTTATTGCCGATGTCAACAGCATCTTTTTTCGTGATTTTCTTTTCCGCTTCATAAATTTTCACCACCTTGCTGACAACTTCATCATATTTTTCCTTAGAAATTTTGCCGGCTTTCGCCAACTCTTCGGCGATTTTTTCCTTCATTTCGTGAAGATATTTGCTAATATCAGCCCGCGTTTCCTTGCCCGACTTCGGAGCAAACAAAATCCCAGCAATCGCACCGGCAATCGCACCAACCGCAACTCCAACCGCCAAATTTTTGGCACTTTTCTTGTCCATTTTCACTCCTTCTTTTTACTTTTAACCATTTTAATAATTTCCTCGGCTGCTTTTTTGATGAAATCAAATGTCAGTAAGCTATCCTTAAATTTCTCCAGCGAGGCGACGGTTCGTTCGATAAATTCCTTAAATTGATTCGTCGCCGATTCGGCTTTGGCCGCGATTTCCTCGAACTTCTTAACCAATTTGCCAATCTGGATGCGGATAATTACCACCCAGACAAAAACGATAATGATGAAAATCGTCGCAACGATCGAGAATACCGAAACCGAGATTTGAAAAAAACTATTTAAACTCATTTCGCTCCTTTCTTATTATATTATAGCACAAATGTTTGCTATAATAATTTAAAAGGAGGAAAATGATTGAACTAAAATCGGTCAGCAAAAGCTACCAGATGGGCGACGACACGATTCACGCCCTAGACGGAGTTGACCTTGTAGTCAAGGACGGCGATTTTTTGGCCATTACCGGCCCCTCCGGCTCGGGCAAATCAACTCTCGCCAACATTATCGGCGGGCTGGACGAACCGGACGGTGGCAAAGTTCTGGTAAATGAACAGGATATTTCAAAGCTTGACGACAAAACACTGTCAAATTATCGAAACCATGAGATCGGATTCGTTTTTCAGACTTTTAATCTTCAACCGACTTACACCGCACTGGAAAATGTTATGATTCCTTTGATTTTCGCCGGCATCAGCTCGGCCGAACGGAAAAAACGAGCGGCCGAATGTTTGAAAGCCGTCGGTCTCGCCGATCGAATGGCTCATCTGCCAAGCCAACTCTCCGGCGGCCAACGCCAACGGGTTTGCATCGCCCGGGCGTTGGCAAATAATCCGAAAGTGATAATCGCCGACGAACCGACGGGAAATCTCGATTCGAAAAAGGGCGAGGAGATTGTCGGAATTTTGAAGGAGCTGAATCGGCAGGGCAAAATCACGATTATTGTTATCACCCACGACCCATCGGTTGCCCGCCAAGCCCACCGGGTGATAAATATCAAAGACGGGAGGATATCGTGAAATACTTCGATTATTTGCGTTTAGCACTGAAAAATTTGTCGCGCCAGAAGTCGCGAACGGTTTTGACGATAATCGCCATCACTGTTGGTTCGCTATCGTTAATTTTAATGACTTCATTGGTGATCGGAATTCGCCAGTCGCTAATTGATCAATTTAAAAACCTCGGCGCTTTTAATCTGGTGACGGTAATTAAAGACCCGAATTCGGTTGATAGTAATAATCTGATGGGGACCGGTGGCGACACCTCTGAAGGTAAGATGATAAACGACACAACCCTGACCGAGGTAGAAAAAATAAATCATGTCGCCGCCGCAACGCCGATAATCTCTGTTAATATCGGCACCGTCCGGCTCGCCGGCCAAGACAAAAAAACCTGGCCGAATGTTGTCGCTTTTGATCCGAGAAGTGATGTCTTTACCGTGCCGATAATTGCCGGCCGAAATTTAACGACATCTGACATGGACAAAGTTGTTGTCGGCTCGCGTTTTCTCGATGATTTCGGCTACGGCGGAAAAGCAAATGATCTAATCGGCAAAAAAGTCATTCTAAATTCAAAAATGGGCGGCGGCGGCAGTGGCGTTGATTGGGGCCCTCCGCCGGAAAAACCGCCGGCAAACGCCGATGACAGCTGGTACAAAGCCCAGGGCAACAAGGGCGTTGACATCGAAGCGGAAATTGTCGGCGTTGCCGACAACGGCACGGTGGGTGACGGCTCAAGCTACATCAACATCGCTTGGGCAAGACGCTTGAACACTCAAGTCAGCTGGCAACAGGATAAAAATCAGCCAAAAACTGGCGATCAAAACAGTTATTATCAACCAACAATGACGCTCGTCAAAAATGATAACTTCCTCGACCAAGGTTACAGTTCGATAATTTTGAAAGTTGACGACACAGCAAATCTCCAAAGCGTCGCCAGCGCTGTCAGCAAACTCGGCTACGGCGCAATGACCGCTCAAAGCATGATTGACCAAATCAACAAAATCCTGACGATGGTCGGCGTCGTTCTCGGAGTCATCGCCGGCATTTCCCTTTTTGTCGCCGCAATTGGAATAATTAACACGATGATTATGGCGACTTACGAACGGACAAAAGAAATTGGCGTGATGCGGGCTTGCGGCGCAACCAAATCGAACATCCGCCGGCTCTTCACTTTTGAAGCCGCTTTGCTCGGCTTTTGGGGCGGCGTTTTCGGCCTTCTTATCAGTTTTATTTTGGGACTTTTGGCAAAAACTCTGGTTCAAAAATACGGCGCCAGTTTGGGGAATCTGCCGATAAACAATATCGGCAACTTCCCATGGTGGCTGATTGTCGGCGTCATCGCCTTCACGACTTTTGTCGGAATGATCTCCGGACTTTATCCGGCAATACGGGCGGCAAAACTCAATCCGGTTGATGCCTTGCGGTACGAGTGATAGTATATGCGACGGTATATGTTATAGTATATTATATAGTATATACGGAGGTTAAAATGGTCAAAGGAAAATTTAGGACAAAGTTCGAACGGGGCGGAAGAAAGATTTTCGCCATCAGAAACGCCGACGGCACTTTTGCCAACATCGAAACCGAAACCAGAGCTCTGGGCAAGGATGTCCGGCAGTCGGCAAAAACCAAAGTCAAAAGCGGCCAAGGTTTCCGCGGCGACCGAAAAATCAAGAAGTAGATTCCTATCATTCAAACAAAAACCAGCGGTTTGATTGCTGGTTTTTGTTTGAAGTTTGTTATTTACATCCAGCGCTCGCCAACTGAATCCCAAACTCCAACGGGATATAATTCATTATAGTTCAAGCAAATATGCGACGCCAGATCTTGAAAAACCTTCTCTGGATCATCAAATTTTTTCATCGATTCCTTGATAATTGGAAGTTCATAGTTGTAAATTCTTCCCGATAAAATTCTCCCAAATTCAGGAAATTCTTCTAAACCAAAACTTTTGAAAACTTTTTCTCCAACTTCTCGATTTTCAGCAATCCAATCAGTCGCCGGTTTCGATTCCCCAATCCATTTTTCCTGATCTCTTTTTTCAGTTGCCCCTCGATCTTCTGGTGTTAAATGTGACATCGCCGCTCTTATTTCATCCGGTCCTGGCTGATAACCTTCTTTTCCTTCTTCCATTTTTCCTCCTAAATAAATTACTTTGTCTCCATCTTTTATACTAGTAGTAGTAGTAGTCAAGTTTTTATGGAAGAATTTTTCTCCAATGATTAAATTCTCCAATTCTGCAAATCATTTTTAAAACATTTTCTAAAATCCAAGAATGAAAACCAAAACTGGAGATATTCAATACGTATTGAATATCTCCAGTCGAAATTAACTAACTTTTCTTCTATGTGGTTCACTCCCTCACTTTGATACGCTAGCGTATCAAAGTGAGGGAGCTAATCGTGAAATTGAAAGTGTTGGGAAATTATTACTCAACGAAAGTTAGGGCTTGGCCAATTTTTGTCCCACGACCGGTGCGGCCGATGCGATGGATATAATCGTTGTAAGTTTGCGGCACGGTGTAGTTTATGACATGAGAAATGTCGCCGATATCAAGCCCACGAGCGGCAACATCGGTGGCAACCAAAATTTTACATTGGTCATTTCGAAAAGCCGTAAGCGATTTTTCCCGTTGATTTTGCCGTTTATCGCCATGAATTGACTCGGCGCGGTGACCGTTTTGCGATAAATTAACCGCCAATTTTTCAACCTCTCTTTTGGTTTCAGAAAAGATCAAAACCTTTCGCAGTTCCGGCCTAGTTAGTAAATTTTTCAATTTATCAAACTTGGCCGCGCTGGCACCAAAACGAACAACATCTTGCAAAACATTGGCCGCTGTTGCGCCGGTTTTAACTTCAACCAAAATCGGATCGTTCAAAAATTGATCAACCAAAAGTTTGATTTTTGCCGGCAATGTCGCCGAAAAAAACAACGCCTGGCGATTTTGCGGTAAAACATTTAAAATGTCGGTGATTTCATTAACAAAACCCATGTCGAGCATTCGATCAACTTCATCGAGAACAATATTTTGAAAAGTATTAAATTTAATTAGTCCACGATTTGATAAGTCCTTCAGCCGGCCAGGCGTTCCAATGACAACATTTGGATTTTGACGCAAATTTGCGATCTGCCGACCCATCGGCGTTCCACCAACGCAAACAGAGGAGTAAATTCTCATACCATTTGCAAAAAGTCGAAATTCACTATCAATTTGAATTGCCAATTCCCGCGTTGGAGCAATGATTAAAACTTTTTCATACTTTGTCATACTAATTTTTTGAATCATCGGCAGAAGAAAAACCGCTGTTTTTCCAGTTCCAGTATCGGCCAAGCCAATTAAATCCCGCCCTTCTAAAACCGCTTTAATCGCCTGATCCTGAATCGGTGTCGGCGAAATATATTTTCGCTTGTCTAAATTGTTTTGGAGTTCGCGGCAAAATCGAAAATCGGCAAAAGTATTTTTTGCCCGATAATTTTGAGTCGAGTTTGCCGGTACCGACCGCTGAATAAATTTTGAGATCTCAATATGTTCGCCCCGAGGCCGACGCGACTTCTGGTGATTTGATGTTGACCGACCAGATCCATATCTTTTTGGACTAAATCCAGCGCCTCCAAAATTTCGATTTCGACGACCAAGTCCGGCATTTCTACTTTGATACATTTTAACTTTCCGCAACAGAAAAAAAACTGTCACTCGCGAGCCGAAGCTCTTAATAATATTTCGATTGCTTCCACCCAAGGCAGATAATTGCTGTATAGAACATCGAAATATCAAAACTTCGGGAATCTATAGAACAATATTTAACAACATTATGATTGTAGCACAAAAACTCCAACTTTGTCAAGGAGAAAATATTCTGCTACAATTTTGGTATGAAAAAAATTCTCCTTCACTCTTGTTGTGCGCCGTGTACGGCTGGCGTCATCGAACAACTAAAAGATGATTTTGAGCCGACGCTTTTCTGGTATAATCCGAATATCTTTCCCCAAAGTGAGCATGACCGACGGCTGAATGAGCTTTTGAATTTCGCCGATGACCTTGGGATCAAAGTTCTGTACGGTGATTACGATTATCAGTCGGAACACAAATTCTGGTTAAAGAAAATTGCCGGATTTGAAGATGAACCCGAGCGCGGCCGGCGCTGTGAAATTTGCTATCGCTTGCGGCTGGAAGCAACGGCGGAAATGGCGGCGGCAATTAACAAATATCATCCAGATTCGTTCGATCTTTTCGGCGCCGAGCTTTCAATTTCACCACATAAAGATTCGGAAATGATAAATATAATCGGAGAAAAAATTGGCAAGAAATATCATTTGAACTTTTTATCAGCTAATTTTAAACAAAACGACGGTTTCAAAAAATCACTGGAAGTTTCCAAATCTCATAACCTCTATCGCCAAAATTACTGCGGCTGTGAATTTTCCCGAAAATAGAACTATTTGATTTTTCTGGCGATTTCTCGCTCCTGGTCGCGTTTTTTTAATATCTCCCGTTTGTCGTGAAGTTTTTTGCCCCGCGAAAGTGCGATATCAATTTTTGCCCGGCCGCGTTTCAAATAAATTTTTGTCGGGACAATTGTTGCGCCTTGGGTTTGCGATTTTCCGACCAACTTTTCAATTTCGTTTTTGTGGAGCAGTAACTTTCGCGTCCGTTGTTGATCGCCGTTTGTGACAGTTATAATTCCGCCAAGCCAAAACGCCTCGCCACCGATAATTTTCACATGCGAACCGGTTAAATTTACTTTATTCGATCTGACAGCTTTTATCTCTTCGCCGGAGAGCACTATGCCGGCTTCAAAATTTTCCAAAAACTCATACTCAAATCGAGCTTTTTTATTGATTAGGTTCCGAGACTTTCTTATTTTTTTAGACATTGCAAAAAAAATTAAATTATTCTAATTGTTCTAATTTCTAATTGACCTAAAAAAGCACCGCGTCCGAATGTTCCAATTGGGAATTAGTTTATTGGGATTTGTTTACCCGCCTGCCATCGCCGGCATCGGCGGGCAGGGAATAATTAGAGTAATTAGGTTAATTAGAATAATTGATTTTCTTTTATTCCTTTGCAAAAATTCTACCGATTGTTGTCCACTCTAAAATCAAAACCGAGATCGTTGCTGCCGTCGGCACCGCTAAAATCGCGCCAACAATTCCCGTCAGTTTTGAGCCAATTATCAAAGCCAAGAGGATAAAAACCGGCGAAATTCCGACGGCTTTCTGCATGATTTTCGGCGCCAAAAAAATGTTGTCTAAAGTTTGAGCCAAGAGAAACCAGAGGATGACGATCAATGCCATCCAAGGCGAAACCGTTAGCGCGACCAAAGCGGAAATTATCGCCGTAATCGTCGGTCCGATTGTCGGGATCATCTCGAGTAGTCCAGCGACGATCGCCAAAATCAAAGCATACGGCACACCGATAATTGACAAACCGATGAAGTGAACGACAAACATTGTTAAGGACAAAATCATCTGGCCGCGAAACCAGCTACCGACTTTGATTGCGACTTTATTGATGACATCAATTGCGTCTCCGCGATGATTATCAGAAAAAATTGATGAAATATACCTTTTGATATTTGCTTCATCAACCAACATGTAAAAAGTCAAAACTAAAATCATAAAAATCGTAAAAAGCGTCCGGAAAATTCCGGCAGTCACGGTATATAAATTGGTTGTCACAGAGCCAAGATTTGCCGAAATTGAATTGAGCGAATTCTTAATATTTGGTATATACTGGCGGATTGAATCGAATCGGCTGCTGGCGAGAAATAACGGGATCGAATTAGCAAGCTGGGCGGTTTGGTTAACCAGCGGCGGAATTATGATATAGACCGCGGCAGCAACGGCAATGAGAAAAATGATAAAAAGTAGAGCAATTGAAAAAGTTCGGCCAAGATGTTTCTGCCAGCTTTTGACCACCGGCGAAAAGGTAGCAGTCAAAATTAGCACAACAAAAAACAGGGCGACAACATCAAAAACCAGATATAAAAGATAAAGAACGATCGCAACCAGAAAAAACTTGACAATCGTCCAGGTCGAAATCTCCAACTTAAATTTTTCTCCCATTTTGCCTCCCTATTTTATATTTGACATTTGTAATTTGAAATTTGTCATTTATTTTTGGTGCCCTACTCTGGTCTAACAACTTACACCTTACTCATCATACCTCATTGAGCGTAATTTGGCAATAATTTGAAAATGGGACACTGTTTAAAGTTTGTGTGCCATTTTTTAGCGAATTTAAGAGTAAATGAGACATTTTGGGACAGATCACATTATTTTCAAGCGAACAATTACAGAAACTTAAAAGAGTTTATGATCTGCTGTACTCCCGGATTTGTTTCCTGATAGCCAGAGTCTAGCAGATCAATAAAAACCACCTTGTTGCCAGAACTAATTTCAATATTGAAGTATGTGGACGAGCCATCATTTAGTGTTCTTTTTACAGCTGTATAGCCATTAATTTTTGTATTTTCGCTGGAAACGACCTTGCCCCCAGAAGCTGTAAATAATTTTGAGTCAAAAGCACCACAGTTGATTCCGAGTCTGCTCCCACCATCTTTATTGACATAGACAGCTTTTGCATCATCACCGCCAGCCGACCAACCAGATGAATAAACAAACGAGTATCCACAAGTATCATTCTGATAGGTATGCGAACTATTTGTTATTTTATTTAGGTTGTCAATTTGGGCTTGCAAATCAGTCTTTTGCTTGTTGGATTTGGAATTTAAATAATAATACATGCTCCCGCCAACGATTCCCCCGGTGATAATGACAGTGATTAGAACTATCCAAAAAGTTTTCATTATTCTCCTTTTTATTTTATTAAATTAGTAATAATTTATTGATCCAATTGTAGCATCGGATGCACAATTGCGCAATGTTTCAGCTTAATCGTGAAATTAAAAAAGTGGGTACCCGACAATGTTCTGTTAGGTACCCAATGATCTTGTTTACGGGTTAGGCAAGACTTCGTTCTGGCGATAGATGGTCTTCATCGTCAGAGCTTTGTCTTCCTCTTTGGCGTCCTGCGACTTAGTCGAGTCATCACCGTTCTTGTCATACCGGTCGATGAGCTCAAATAAGCCATGGATCCAGAGCGACGACATTCTTGCCCTTTGTTCATACTCGTTCTTCGCCGGGCCAAAGATCCTGTCCAACCGGGCCTCATAATCCGGACAACCAGGTAACCCCTGACCGATCTTCAGCCCACTATCAAACACCTTTTTCCTCATCGCCACGACTTCATCGTTGAGCGCGGCTTTGTAGATTTCTCCGCCAAGTCGCGCGACAATGCGGTTTTGGAACTCATGAACCGCCAGCTCTTTCATGCAGAATGTTCGCGTGTCCTGCCAGTCGTATGGCGTAAGCAGAAAGTCGCGGGCGTGATGAGTCTCGTGGAGAATGTACACGGCGTTCCAAACTGAAGTCATGGATTTCTGGTCTCGCAAGACCATCAACCGGACATCAGGTTGAAACGAGGCGACGGCTTTGTCACCGGAGACACTTTGAGCCCAGGTTTCGTTGAGCGATGAATCTTCGGGCACAAGACAAGCCAGATAGAAAGGGCGCTCGGAATTCAGCGCATCCAACACGCGGAATCCTTCGGGTCGAGGCAGAACCAGAGTGGCATTCTGTTTGAAGAAGGCCACCAGTTCATTGACCTCTGGGTCATTCAGCTTTGTCGCGACCTCCTCGATGGATTTGATCGCCGCGGCTTTCATTTCGCGTCGTGCGGGGATTTGTGCTGTTTCATCCGCCGCCATTGGCACATCTGTCTTGACCGCGAACTGCGAAGCCGGTGAGATCGGGTGGCTGCACCCTCCGATTACGACAACCACGACACCAAGCGTCAGCGCCATAATCAAACCACAAGAATTACTACCGTTCATGAATATCATCCTCTCCCCATTGGGGTGATCTGAGTTTCAGTATGTGTGTAATTTTAGCACTATTACGCACAAAAGTCAAGGTTTTGTCAAATTTTTGTTTTGTCAAATTTTTTCGCTCTGGACTTCCCCAACCATCGCGGTATCCTTGCTCCTACAAAGGAGTAAGTTATGGAAAATCAAAGTGTTTTACCGGGCCTAAAAGAAATGTTGGCGGTGGCCGATCGGGATGGGTTAAATGTTGTTGATATACGAAAAGAGAGCCATTCAGCAAAGAACTCAATGGAACGCCCGATATTTATGTCAATTATCAAAGATATTAGAGAAGATAAAATCCAAGGGCTACTAACTTGGGCTCCCGACCGATTAAGTAGAAATGCAGGTGACCTAGGAACTTTAGTGGATTTAATGGACCAAAACTACTTGGTAGAAATCCGAACTTACAATCAGATATTTACAAATTCACCTAACGACAAATTTCTACTGATGATTTTAGGATCTCAGGCAAAACTTGAAAATGATAACAAAGTGATCAATGTCAAGCGAGGACTTAAAGCTAAATGTGAAATGGGTTATAGACCGGGAATGACACCACTTGGATATTTAAATGAAATCGGTGGTAAAAAAGGTTATAGAAAAACATTTCTTGATCCGGAACGTGCACCGGCAATTTTTGAAATGTTTGAAAGAGTTTCAAATGGTGAAAGCGGTAGAAAGGTTTTAAATTGGTTAAATTCGTTTGGTTTTAAAACTAGACAAGGAAAACCGGTAGTTTTAAGTGCAATCTACAGAATGTTAAAGAATCCATATTATTATGGCTCATTTGAATATCCGGTTGGTGGTGGCATTTGGTACAAGGTATTACATGAGTCAATCATTAACAAAGAGTTATTCGATGTCGTTCAAGAGCGACTTGCTATTATTCCAAAATCCCGACCAGGGACAAAAGAATTTGATTTTACCAAGTTAATTTATTGTGGTGTTTGCGGATCAGGAGTTACAGCAGAGGAAAAATTCAAGAGACAAGACAATGGAGTAATTCGCAGATATGTTTACTATCACTGCACTGGTGGTAAAGATCGAAATTGCAAACAGCCATATATTCGGGAGGAAGAAGTTACTGAACAAATCTGCAATATTATGGATCAAATTGATCCAAATATGTTAAATACTCAAAAACATTTACAAGACGAAATATCCAGATATGAACGATTCATGTCAAAAATCCTGAAACAAAAAGTCAGCAAAGACTTGAATAACGAAGTTGACTTACGAGACTACTCAAAATTCGTACTGCGAGAAGGAGCCAGAGAGGAAAAACGAGAACTTCTAAATTGCTTGAAAATTAAGATGAGTTTGAAGGATAAAAAGATATCAGTGATTCAATGAAATATTAGAGCTAAGATTTTTGGTTAGTTTTACAACTGGAAATGTTTTGCCATTGGGTAAAATATGCGGTTCAATGTCAACTTCATTTTCAAATCCCAATGTACTATAAAACAATTTGGCCTGATCATTGTATTTTGCGACTGTAAGCACAACGGGTTTCTTATCTCCGAGCCAATTTAGAACTTTTTCAGATAGTTTTCGCCCAACTCCAATTCCTTGATAACCAGGAATAATGTAAATGGACGAAAACTCATTCACATCGTCAACTTTTGATGCAGTACTAACTCCAATCATTTTTGAATTTTCCTCAGCAACCCAAATTTTCCACGATTTATCTTGAAATTTATCTCTCCACAAAGATATTCGCTTATCACTGTCAAAATCCACAGCTAAAATATCAGCATATGTAATATTATGTTCAGCATTTGGATAAGTATCAAGCCATGAAGCTTTTTGGACTTGACAGATATTTTTGATATCGGAAACTTTGGCGTCTCTGATTTTTATATTATTGGGTAAAGTCTAAATAGAGACACCTAGAAAGCAAAAAATGTGCTATTCTGGGTGTATGAAAAATGTTTGTCGTCGTTGTGGTGAAACTAAAAC
>JAPLVH010000021.1:0-11313 GCA_026397205.1 Candidatus Berkelbacteria bacterium
CGATGGACAAATCCGATTCACTCCCTCACTTCGATACGCTAGCGTATCGAAGTGAGGGAGTGAATCGGATTTGTCCATCGTTCGCCGTTAGTTTTGTTCTCCGACGATTTCTAAATGTCGGTCCGACGACTCCGTACGAGTCCGGGTGTCGGACTCTGTCGGAGAGTCCCGACCAAAGCGTCGGGGCGCTGTCCATTATTGATTTAAAAAACCCGCCGTGTGAGGCGGGAAGGAGAAATCAGCTTCCATCGGCGAAATAGAGAAATGTATCATCAGAGTCAAAAACATCGTCCAAATAGAATCGCTGGGACAGATTGCTTCCAAATTCGGTTTCTGAATTAATGTCGAATCCCAGAGAATCGAGCAACTCTCCAATGTTAGCAAGTGTTCCAGTCAAAGGTTTTTCCCCATGAATTTCCAGCGTCACTTCTCGACCAACTAAATCAACTAAATTAAGTCGGCGATTTGGAGTAAACATTTCTCGAATGATGGCATCGGTCTTTGCCTTTTTTGCTGCCAGTTCGGCGGCGGCGGATGATTCCGCTGTTTGGATTATGACTTTTCCGTTTTCGAAAGAAATTGAAACCTGTTGGTCATAGAAAATATCCACTGATTCCAGAATAGATCGCAGGGTAATGGTGGTATCGTCGGCAAGCAAGATCTCATTATCATAAATCTTTCCATTGACGACATGCATCATCAGCACCTCGTTCTTTTGGAAGTTGGAACGACAAAATCACTTTAGCAAATGCTTGAAAAAATGTCAACAAAAAATATTTTATCCTAAAATTTAGCTGAGAAAATTGGTGTGAAAATTGCGCTCCAGCGCAATTTTCACACCAGTAAATATCCTGCCCAGATATTGTAATTTAGGTTCGATTGCAAACTTCGAAAATTTCCCAGCGAAAATTCAGTAAATGTGGTATAATATGAAAACAGTTTAAAGTTAAAAATGAAAAGTTAAAAATTATAGTTTTAAATTTCAAATTTTAAAAAATAAATCCCAATCCATTATTTTAAATTTTTCACTTTAAATTTTAAGTTACCAAAATGCGAATCTTAATTGTCGAAGATGACAGAAAAATTGCCAATGCGATCAAGAGAGGACTCGAACAGGAGCGTTTTGCTGTTGATGTTGAATATGATGGCCAGGACGGACTTGGCCAGGCGCTGACGGTTGAATATGACTTGATAATTCTTGACCGGATGCTACCGGAAGTTGACGGCATCCAAATTTGCCGGGCGCTACGGGAAAAAGACAGCAAAGTTCCAATTTTGATTTTGACCGCCAAAGATCAAACCAGAGACAAAGTCGAAGGATTGAACGCCGGCGCCGATGATTATTTGACCAAGCCATTTGCCTTTGAGGAACTTTTGGCTCGTGTTCGAGCTTTGCTTCGCCGACCCTCCGACTTTCAGGAAAATATTCTGAAAAACGCTGATTTGTCGCTAAACACTTTAACCTACGAAGTAAAACGCGGAGCAAATAAAATTAATTTATCGAGCACCGAATTTTCACTTCTTGAATATCTGCTTCGAAATCCCGGTCGGATTTTGACCAAGGACAACATTATCAACCATGTTTGGGATTATGATGCCGATATTTTGCCGAATACGGTCGAAGTTTATATCGGCTACCTTCGAAGCAAAATTGACAAACCATTTCCCAAATCAGCGGATTTGATCGAAACGGTCAGGGGGTTTGGATACAAGATAGTTAAGTCATAAATCAAAAATCAAATATTAAAAATCCCCACAGGGTAAGCTAGCGCAAAAAAATGACAAATAAAAATGTAAAAATATATAAATCCCGGCACGGAGTGCTGACCAACATTTTGACTTTTGCATTTTGATATTTGATTTTTCCAATGTTCAAATCCACCTACCTAAAACTGACTTTGTTTTATGTTGCGGTGATTATGGTGATCAGCGTCGGGTTTTCGTTAGCGATTTTTTCGATATCGTCAAACGAAATTGATCGCGGACTCAACCGCCAGGACACAATAATTCAAAATCTTCCACCACGAAATGATTCACACTTGTTTGATGACTTTATAAATTTGCGACAACAACAACTTGACGACTCTACAAATCGGCTGACACAAAATTTAATATATTTCAATTTGTTAATTTTGATCTTATCAACCATCGCCAGCTACTTTTTTGCCCGCTGGACTTTGCGGCCACTGGAAGAGGCGATGGAGGAACAGAGCCAATTTACCGCCGACGCCAGCCACGAACTGCGGACGCCGCTAGCGGCAATTAAATTGGAGATTGAAGTTGGGCTTCGGGACAAAAAATTCGATTTTGCCTCTGCTAGAAAAATTCTTCAAAGCAATTTGGAGGAGGTCGGGAAACTGGAATCGCTGTCGTCAACGCTTTTAAGGTTGGCGAAACTTGATGAAGTCGAAAAGCTGGATTTTTCCGACTTGAATTTAGCTGATGTCGTCACCGAGGCCTACGAAAAAGTCGAGGTTTTAGCGAAGAAGAGATCAATAAAATTTGTCACCGATTTTCAAAATGCCGAAATCCGTGGCGATCAAACAATGTTGACCGAACTTTTCGTCATTCTTTTCGACAACGCGATAAAATATAGTCCGGCAAAATCAAAAATAAAGGTCTCGGTTACCTCTGGCAAAAATCCAGAAGTTTTAATTAAAGATTCTGGCATCGGAATTGCGCCGAAGGAATTGCTGCATATTTTTGATCGCTTTTACCGCGCCGACTCAGCGCGCTCCAAAGAAAAAGTTGACGGTTTTGGGCTTGGGCTGTCAATCGCCAAAAGAATCGTCGAACTTCACGGCGGGGAAATTTCCGCCAAAAGCAATGTCGGAAACGGCAGCGAATTTAAAGTCGAACTATAAAAAAGTCAAAAGTCAGAAGTCAAAATTCAGAATTGTAATTCAGAAGTTGATAAGTTAGGAATCCTTTAAGCTTTTTATCAGGAAGTGATTTTACAATGAGAGTATTGTCAGTTTGGCAGAAATGGATAACGAATATACCAAATAACTAATAACGAATAATACAAAGGAGATAGTATGGAAGACGAAAAAATGAATTATCATCATCGGAAACACATGGGAATAAAAATGGTTTTTGGGTTGATAGTGTTTGTGGTAATCGCCGGTGGATTTTTTTGCCTTGGCAGAATGTCTGGTCGAGCAAAAATCGGACGGGCATTTGTCGGCGGTGCGATGGTTGAACGTGGAATTGGAAATCGCGAAATGATTGATGGTGGTTTTGATCGCCAGCGAGCCGGTGGACTGATTGGAATAATTACAGCAATTAACGGCGACAATTTCATACTGCATATTGCCAGCACAAACAAGGATTACACCGTTTCAATTGCCGACAGCACTTCAATTACAAAAGCCGGCGCAATCGCGGCAAAGTCCGATTTGGCGGTTAACCAATCGGTTTCGGTTTCCGGATCAGCCAACTCGTCGGGACAGATTTCAGCAGTTCGGATCATAATTAATTAAGGTTTGGGCTATAAGGTGGCCGGCGTTTTCCCCCTGCGCCGGCCACCTTGTTTTCAATAGTTTAAAATTAAAAGTGAAAAGTTAAAAATGATGGTAGCCACTTCGTGGCTGGATTTCTTTGGAATAATTTTAAATTTTAAATTATAATTTTACATTTTTCACTTTAAACTTTAAATTTTTTCGACTGAAAGGAGCAATGTGGGTTCGATTTCTCGCGGGTTTATGAACGCTTTTCGCAACAATATCCGAACACTTTCGGTGGTTTTAATTTTGTCGGTTTCGATCGCGATGTCGCTGGTGATGTATGAATCGTTAAAAACGGTTCAAGCGAAGATCGCTGATGTCAAATCGTCAATCGGAAATTATGTCACCGTTTCGCCGGCTGGAATTCGCGGATTTGAAGGCGGTGGAAATTTGTTGACCCAAGACAATGTGGCGAAAATCTCCCAAATTTCCGGCGTTTCAAAAACGGTTTCAACTTTGACTGATCATTTGCAAAGCACAACGACAAATCTTGTCACCCCGGTTGAAGCCGGAAATTTCGGCCGGCGACAACAGCAAAACAGCTCGTCATCATCGTCAAATACTTCGTCATCGCCTGATAATTCTGCCGGCGGACAATCTTCCCAAACTCACAGTTTTTCTATGCCGATTATGGTTTCCGCCACATCCGACTTGTCATCAACCCAAAGCTTGAATATGTCGCAGTTAAACATCACTTCCGGCGAAAAATTTGCCAATGATTCATCGGAAAATATCGCACTTTTGGGAACAGACATTGCCAGCAAAAATAATCTCGCCGTTGGCGGAACTTTTACCGCTTACAGCCAAACGATAAAAGTCGTCGGAATTTTTGACGGCGGTAACACTTTTTCCAATGCACTGATTGTTATGCCGCTAGCATCACTCCAAACATTATCAGGTCAAACCGGCCAGATTAACAGTGTTTTGGTCCAGACGACTTCGATTGATACGATGCCACAGGTAAGCGCGGCGATTAAAACCGAGCTTGGCTCAACTGCCGATGTCACATCAAGTCAGGACACTTCAAATGAAGCAATCACCCCCTTGCAAAACATCAAAAGTATTTCAACTTATGCTCTGTTTGGTTCGCTTATTGCCGGTGCTATTATCCTCTTTTTGACAATGGTGATGATTGTCCGCGAACGACGGCGGGAGATCGGCGTTTTGAAGGCGATCGGCGCCTCAAACTTTTTGGTCGTCTCGCAATTTGCTGTTGAGTCGCTGGTTTTGACCCTGATGTCGGCGATTGTCGGAATAATTATCGGCACAGCGCTGACTAATCCGATTTTAAAAGTGATGGCGACAAATAGTACTTCATCGGCATCAACCAATTCGATGGTTGGAAATCCCGGCCAAACTCATACTGCGATGATGCGCGCTGGTGCCGGAATTATCAATGGTGCCGGAAGCGCGGTTCGAAATTTGCAGGCGACCGTCGGCTGGCAAATTATTCTCTACGGACTTTTGGCGGCAGTCGTCATCGCGATTTTCGGAAGTGTAATTCCATCATTCATCATTTCGAAAGTTCGGCCGGCGGAGGTGCTACGGTCGGAGTAATCGCAAATTCAAAATTAAAAAGTTAAAAGTCAAAATTGTAAGTAAATAATTAAATAATTTTGAATTGAAATTCTGACTTTTGAATTCTAACTTATGAATTAATTTTCACGGAGTAAAAAATGTTAAAAGTTATGAATTTGTCGAAAAAATTTCAGTCTGGTGAGCATTTGGTTATTGCGGTCAACAATGTTAATTTTGTTGTGCCGGACGGAGTTTTTGCTGCCATCGTCGGTAAAAGTGGTAGCGGGAAAACTTCACTTTTATCGCTTTTGGGCGCATTGGATAAACCGTCAAACGGAGAAATTTTTGTTGGAGGTGAAAATGTTTCAAGGATGAGTGATTTGCATCAGATTAAATATCGTCGGGACAAAATCGGTTTTGTTTTTCAGGGCTACAATTTGGTGCCGAATTTATCGGCAATAAAAAATGTTATGCTTCCACTGGAATTTGCCGGAGTTGGAAAGCTAGAACGGCAAAATCGAGCTCAAGAACTTTTAAAAAAGGTTGGCATTGACGAAATCAAATCCCGCCGTTTGCCGGCGCGACTTTCCGGTGGTGAGCAACAGCGGGTGGCGATCGCCAGAGCGTTGGCGAATAAACCGGATTTGGTTTTGGCCGACGAACCAACCGGTAATTTGGACAGCGCAACGGGAAAAATCATCATCAAACTTTTGAAGGATTTAGCAAAAAAAGAAAAAACAACTATCATTGCCGTCACTCACGACACAGCAATTGCTGACGATGCCGATCTGCGGTTTACGATGAAAGATGGAAAACTGACATAGCTAATTTACAAAAATGGACGGTGAACAAATTAACGGCTAAAAGCGAATAAAAAAATCACCAATGTACACCTACGAGGTGTACATTGGTGATTGATGGGGCGGACTTAGCTGTTTTTTTGTTGACATTACCGAAGATATATACTATAAAATATACCAGACGCAACTTGCGTCGGAGGTGACCAGATGGTGCTGGAAGCGAATCAAATTGCAAATTCTAAGGCCGAGTTTACGGTTCTGGAAGTTATAGTGGGACAGGCAGGCAAATTGATTGAAAAACCTGATGATCGAGATATGAAAGAATATCTGTTCGATCTCAGAAAGTTACTTGATGGGTTTGCTGAATATTTTGCAATCGATGGATTGCTCCATCGGGCAATTATTTATGCGGTATCTTTCATTACCGCTTGTCTCAAATCTTTGGAATCCAATGGAAGTTTGGTCGGCTGTCAATCAGTGCCTCTTCGTCAACTTCTTCGGATGATCGAGCAGCGCAAACCTGTCTGGGGAATCATTGAGTAGAAATTTAAAATCACAAAAACCAAATTCCGCCTCTTTGGCGGATTTCTTTTTATCTACTTCAAATTTTATTAGTTTTTACGCTCGCCATTACTACCACTCCAACTACAATAAAAACATCAGCCAAATTAAAAGTCGGCCAGCGACCGATCGAAATGTAGTCGGCGGCACCGGCACGGAAAAGTCGATCGAATAAATTTGAGAGAATGCCGGCATTAATAAGAATCGCGGAAATTATCATCAACCAATTTTTTAGCCGAAACTGAAGAGTGAAAAAAAATGCCAATCCAAGAGACAAAACAAGAATTGCCGCGTTGTTGGTACCAAAAAATCCGAAAACAAACTTGTCGTTTAAAACCAAGGTTTCCGGACTGACAAAATAGTAAAGATAGGTTTGGAGCGCTGCCGCCAGAACAATTTCCGCCGACAAAAGAAGTAGAATTTTATTTCGCATTTTTTTTGCTGACACAGGTGACGCAAATATCGGCGTAAGGCATTGATTTTAATCGGCCCTCCTCGATTGCTTTTTTGCACCTTGAACATTTGCCGTAAGTGCTGGCCTCAATCGCCGAAATTGCCGCATGAACTTTTTTCAAAAGTTTTGCCAGCTCCTTTTCGATATTGACACTTCGATCATAATCGGAAACCGCCATAGCGTTGTCTTCATCATTTTGCTCGTGCGACGGATAGCGATCAAGGTCCTTAATTTCTTTCTCCAATCGCTTTTTTTCCGACTCGAGTAATTTTTTTTGTTTTGCCAAAAACTTTTCGTCCAGTTTCATACTTTCCTCAACTTTTTGTGGATTAGGTGAAATGAATAACTAAAAATCACGACAACAAAAACAATAGTTGATGTCATTTGAGATAAGTTTATCGCACCGAGTCGGTTGCTGTCAATAGAGTAAGCATCAATGAGGATTCGGCCAAAAGAGTAGAGCCCAACGAAAATTGCAAATAAAGTGTAAGTTGGCAATTTGTCGGATTTTTTTAGATAGAGATAAAAATTAATGGCAAAAATCGTTAGCCCAAGGAAAATTTCAAAAACTGTCGTTGGCATATGGCCGTAAAGTGCAAAAATTGAAGTCGTCCGAACGCCGAATTCGCCGGAAAGGACGCAACCGATTCGACCGATGGCGACCGCCAGGGGAAAGGCAATACCGGCAAGATCGAGCCAAACCGAGATGCTGAATTTGCGGATTTTCAACATGGCAAAAAAAGTCAGTCCCCCGGCGATAAATCCCGGTAGTGAAATTATTCCGCCCTGCCAAATTTCCGTCACTTGGGTAAGGGTTTGGTAATGGGTTAAATTCAAAAGATAGTAAAAAATTCTGGCGACAATTATCCCGACCAGAAGTGACAAAATATAATCAAAAATAAAATATTTCGTTTCCTGATGCGACTTTTTTAATAATCGAAAATAAATCCAGCCGCCAATAATCATTGCCAGTGTCAAAAAAACGCCGTGACTGTAAATGTTGAGACCGAAGATGGAGAAGAGGATGATACGCATGATAATAATTCAAAAATTAAAAATCAAAGATCAAAATTGTGGTAGCCACTCCGTGGCTGGATTCTTTTTGGATTTTAATCTGTCATTTTGATTTTTGATATTTGCATTTTGATTATCACTCACATTCATTTTAATCTTTCTTGACGGCTTTCGTCAAATGCTGATACAATATATCCAGATGGATGAAACTAAGGAGAAAATCGAGCAGCCCCAGAGCGAGTCATTAAATAAAATCACTCCAGGAGGGGAAAAACGGACGGTGAGTTTCCTCTCCTTCTTTTTTGACCTCCTGAAAACTTTTGTCATCGTTGTCATTGTCGCTTTTTCGATTCGTTTTTTTGTTGTCCAGCCGTTTGTTGTTGATGGTGATTCGATGCTGCCGAACTTTATTAACAATGAATATCTGATTGCCGAAAAAGTTTCTTATGATTTTAAGGAACCGAGCCGTGGCGATGTAGTGATTTTTCGCTATCCGAAAAATCCGAGCGTCATCTATATCAAGCGACTGATCGGTTTGCCGGGTGAGACGATCGAAATAAAAGACAACAAAGTTTTTGTCGCGTCGTCGCCGACATCGGACGAAAAAGTTTTGGATGAGTCAGGATATCTGCCAGTGGTGATCAAAACCTACCCCTTGGATAATATTGACAAATCAGTTAGCTACAAAATTACTTTGGCTGACAATGAATTTTTTGTCCTTGGTGATAATCGTGAACATTCCTCCGACTCGCGCGAATGGGGTGTCTTGCCAAAAGCCAATATCATCGGCCGAGTTTTGGTAACAGTTTCACCGCTCGATCACTTCAAAATTTTCACACATTTAAAATATTCGGGGATCAGCCAGTGAACTGGCCAGAAATGGATGACGAATGGTCTAGATAACTAATGACAGATAAATAAAAAGTCATCAAAGTGTTGACTTTTTTGTTTTGTTTGATACAATTTTGTTAGTGTCCGAATCCAAGGAGGAACTGTCATGGCTGACAGAGTCAGAGTTAATATTAATTTTTCTAGCAGTGGCAGCAATGAGTTTTGCTTAGTACCGGCAAAAGTTGGTCGGCATGTCGAAAAATTCTTATCACCTTTTTATTATGATTCTGCCGGAAATCCGCTACCAAAATCAGACAGAGGAGCTGTTTTCCATATCGAAGATCGAGATGGCGACGGACTATTATTTGTGACATTGGAAAGTCACCAAACGTTCCGGCCAATTCAGTCTCTTTGGCAGGAGTTAAGAGACGGGATGACAATTTGTATTACTCCCTCACATGATTCCAGACACCACTGCGATGACTCGCATTTTAACCCAAGCCAGGTTCTTCATTGTTCCATCTGACACTCCACTTAGGAGTGTTTTTTCTTTGTCTCGATGACATCAATAAAAATCGGTGTGCTGGGCATTGGAAATTGGTCGCGAATTTTGTTCTCCAAATAGCGCAAGTGGGAGAAGTGAATCCACTCCTTATTTTTTGTTAAGAGTTTGAAAATCGGTGGATTAGTTTTTTCCTGATAAAATTTTATAACTTTTCGGATTTGCGGATGATTTTCAATCGCTTCATCAATTAACTTTTTCAAATCATCTTCCGGAATTTTTGTTGCTCGAGAATCTTTAACTTCAAGAATTTTTTTAAGTAGAATTTTCAAATTTTTCTCATCTTTCGCCGAAACAAAAATTACCGGCGCGAACGGCAAAAAGGCCAAATCCTTTTGCAGTTTATAAATAAATTCTGACATTTTTTCTTTTTTTTCGTTTTCTGGCCAAACATCAATTTTGTTGACAGCGATGATAATTGATTTGCCTTCATCCTTTGCCAAGCCACAAAGATGTGCATCTTGATTAACCAAACCCTCTTCAGCGTTGAGCAAAATGACCGCAACTTGGCTTTCGGAAATCGCACGGACGGCGCGAATGACGGAAAATTTTTCAATATTGCGGTCGATTTTTCCCGACCGACGAATTCCGGCGGTGTCAACGAACTCAATTTTAACACCTGCATAAATAATTTCCGATTTGGTTGCGTCTCTGGTTGTGCCGGCAATACTGGAAACGATCGCCTTCTCCTCTCCAATTAGCGAATTCAGAAGCGTTGATTTACCAACATTCGGCCGACCGATAATCGCCACCTTCAAAACATCATCAGAAATAATTTCTTTAACATCAGTGGAAATATCGGCAGTCAAAATATCCAAAAAATCACCAACGCTGCGGCCGGAAATTGCCGAGACAAAATTCGGTGCGCCGAAACCGAGCTGAAAATATTTTTGTTCGATCGTTTCGCTATTTGCGTTATCGGCTTTGTTGGCGAGCAAATAAATTTTTTTGCCCGAGGCCCGAAGTTTTTTACTGATTTTAATTTCAATCGACTCGATTTCCGAAGTTGCGTCGAGCAAAAAGATAATTTTGTCGGCTTCTGAAATTGCAGTTTCGACCGACGCTTCAGTTAACTCATTCATTTCATTTTTTGCACAAGCGGAAAAAATTCCGGCGGTATCAATCAAAATGAATTTTTTTTTGCACCAGTTAACCGGTGAGTAAATTCGGTCGCGGGTGGTGCCGGGAATCTCGGACTCAATCGCCTGCCGGCGGCCGCAAAGACGATTAAAAAATGTCGATTTCCCGACATTCGGCTTACCAACAATTGCGATGATTGGTTGTTTTTTCATTTTTGTCCTGTCATTTCCGACAAGTCGGAAATTTACCAAAAGTTTTTCAATCATTATCATACAATATTTTTGCAAATTATGCAACATTATGCAACATACTATCCGACCCAATATCACTGTATTTAAGTGATCACTTGTATTTAGTGATATAGAAATATTTTACCAGCAAAAAAACTCTACCGATGTGGCAGAGCTGGGAAAACTAGAGGAAAGGCTCAAGGTCAATGATTTGGATTGCCGTCAAATCAAAAGGAATTTGAGTGAAATCGGTTTTGCGTCCGTCGTAGTTTACATCAAGATAAACACAATATCCCTTTTCGCCCAACGCACCAGTGAAATATATCCTCCCCCAACCCAATTCTTGACAGTTTTCTGGGAAGCAGAGTTGTTTTCATGGCATTCATCGCATGAACACTGTAGGCCATTGTTTGGCCAAGATTGGGTTTTGTTGGACCAATTTTTACCGAACGCGTCAGTTTCTCCGAAGCGTCAATTAGGCAGAAAAGTACCTGCTTGCAAAACGGTTCGGCATCATTTGACTGAGCAATCGCACATTTCGCCCTTTCAATTTGTAAATCAGTTGCTTCGACGATTTTGGTCGCCATTTTTGTGGCCTCCTGTTAGGAATGTGATTTATTTATATCAATTCTGAATTACGGTTAGATCCCTCACTTTGATACACTAGTGTATCAAAGTGAGGGAGTGAACCAAAAGTTTTTCAATCATTATCATACAATATTTTTTGATATTAAGCAATAAAAGTTATTGTATTTAA
>JAPLVH010000021.1:11378-21296 GCA_026397205.1 Candidatus Berkelbacteria bacterium
CGCTTAAATACAATAACTTTTATTGAGTCGAGTCAAGGAATTTTTTGCTATACTTGGGATATGATAATAAACATAATTCCTGAGACAAAAACTTTTCGTGGCGACGGGAAATTTTCCTATTTAGTTCCAGAGGAATTAGAGTCGCAAATTGAAATTGGAGCTGTCGTCCGGATTCCTTTTGGGAAGCATAAAATCAGGGGAATAGTCGGCAGTCGGCAGTCCCCGCAGGGCCAGCTAACGCAAGAGGCAGTCAGCAGTCAAAAGTACGATTTAAAAAATATTATTTCACTTGAAAAAAATGTAAAAATTCCGGCGAGCTATTTGGAAATTATTGACTTTGTGGCGAAATATTATCTCTGCAGTTTAGGTGAAGCGGCGGGATTGTTTCTTCCGACAGAAACAATCCGGAAATTCGAAGCTCTAAACTCTAAACCCGAAACAAAAGATCCCACTTCACTCGCAGGAAGCGAGTTCCGCGGGACGGGCGAAAAAATCGGGGAGAAATTAAATCAATTAACTAGCGATCAGAAGAATGTATTTGATCAACTAAAAATAAATTTAACATCCAAGCAGAAAAAACCGGCGCTGATTTATGGTGTCACCAGTTCCGGCAAAACGGAAATCTATTTGCATTTAGCAAAAGAGACATTAAAACTTGGCAAAAGCGTTGTAATGTTGGTGCCGGAAATAATTCTGACGCCACAAAATATTGCCCGATTTGAAGCAATTTTTCCCGATGAGATTTGTATTATGCATTCAGGACTTTCGAAATCGGCGCGGGCAGAATGCTACTTTGATTTTTATAGCGGTCGGAGAAAAATAATCGTCGGACCACGAAGTGCACTTTTGGTTCCAAATGAAAATATTGGACTCATTATTATTGACGAGGAGCAGGAAGAGTCCTATAAACAGGAACAGAGTCCGCGCTATGATGCGACGACTTTGGCGGAGAAAATTGCCGAGAAAACCGGAGCGCTTTTGGTTTTCGGTTCGGCGACGCCACGAATCGAAACTTTCTGGAAGGCAAAGGAAAAAAAGTATGATCTTTTCATACTTTCCGGCCGTTTCAGTTCACTGACAATGCCAACAGCGGAAATTGTTGATTTGAAAGATGAAATTAAACGAAATAATTTATCGCCAATTTCGGAAAAATTACAAGAAGCGATCGTCTCAACATTAAAGAATAAGCAACAGATAATTTTATTTCTTAATCGCCGTGGCGCTGCGACATTTGTTTCCTGCCGTGATTGCGGCGAAGTGATAAATTGCGAGAAATGTGATGTGCCAATGATTTACCACATCGTTGGCGGAAATAATCTGATTTGCCACCATTGCGATCAAAAATTGCCGGTGCCGGTGGTTTGTCCAAAATGCAAAAGTCCGAGAATCAAATATTTTGGCGCCGGTGTTGAGAAAATCGAGACGGAAATTAATCGCTTATTTCCCAAAGCCAGAATCAAGCGGATTGATGCAAAAGTATTACGAAATCATACTGAGTATGAAAAATTTTACCGCGATTTTTTTGACCACAAATTTGACATTGTCATCGGAACACAAATTCTAGCCAAAGGTTTTGATATTCCGAATGTTGCACTCGTCGGCATAATTTCCGCTGATGTCGGGCTTCATCTGCCGTATTTTCGAGCGAGCGAAAAAACTTTTCGGCTTCTGACCCAGGTTTCCGGCCGGAGTGGTCGGCGCGACGAACCGGGCCGGACAATAATCCAAAGCTACTGGCCGAAGTCGCCGGCGATTCAATTTGCCGCCAAACACGATTTTATTGGATTTTATGACGCAGAAATTAAAAAGCGACTGGCGAAAAATTATCCGCCGGCAAGTCACATCATCCGCGTTTTGTCGGAAAACTTAAACCAAAGGATTGCAAGGGAAAACATTGAAGGACTCGCAACGGAATTGTCAAAGCTGGAATTAGATTTCATCGGTCCTGGTCCGTGTTTTTTTGCCCGTCTTCACAACAAATTTCGCTACCAAATAATCATTAAAATTAAAAACTTGCCGGATGAAAATATTTCAAAACTATATTCTCAATTCCCAAAACTCGTCTGGGATGTCGACGCTCTTGACTTGTTGTAAATTTTGTGCTATATTCAAAGTATTCTACCACCAGAAAGGAAGTCAGATATGAGATACCGAGCATTCAGGATTCGTCGATGGGTTTTGGGATTATTCGGATTCCTTGTTTTGGATCGCAAGGAATTGCAGTCTCATTATCAAGTCACTTTTAACTGCCACAGATGTGGTCAACCAGCAGAATTGCTATCCATGGATTATTACAAAAGTCCAACTGCTCAGTGTTTGAAATGCGGCATACTAACTACTCCCACCATCGAAGTTCATGCCGACGCAAATGGCGATTTCTATTATATCCCGATCTAACAAAATGAATCGTATCCACTGCCACTTTCATCGGTGGCGTTTTTTTTGTGACGAAAATTTGTTAAACTTAAAATATGAAAAAAGTTTTAGTTACTGGCGGTGCCGGTTATGTCGGATCGCATACGGTCAAAGAGTTGGTTAAAAATGGCTATGATGTTTTGGTTGTTGACAATTTAGAGACCGGACATCGGAAACTTGTCGATCATCGGGCGAAACTTGAAGTCGCCGATCTTGCTGACAAAGAAAAATTAAAAAGTATATTCGAAAAGTATATACCAGAAGCGGTGATTGATTTTGCCGCCTACTTGGCTGTCGGCGAATCAATGGAGGAGCCGGAAAAATATTTCCAAAATAATGTCGCCAATTTTATTAATTTACTTGACGCTATGAACGAAGTCGGTTGCAAACTTCTCATCAAGTCGTCATCGGCGGCGGTTTACGGCAATCCAACAAAGGAGTCGGACATTCCATGGCAGGAAGATTTTACAGAATGTTATCGGCCGGAAAAATCGGCGCTACTTTCCGGAAATTGGCAGGGCAAAAAAATTGCTGGCGAGGAGTTCTTCCAGTGTTTTTTGGACCACTATAATAGTATATACGCCGATCGGCCGGAGCTGAAATTGTCCAGCGACGAAATTATAAAACTCCGAATCCCGATGTCAATTTACGGAGTAACAAAACTCCTTGACGAAATTGTTATGAAAAAGTATGATGAATTTTGCGGGTTAAAATCAATCGTGCTTCGATACTTTAATGTCTGCGGCGCCGATCCTTCCGGCGGAATCGGTGAAGCCAAACCGAAACCGACGACTTTGATGACTTTGGCAATTTGGCAAATTCTCGGGCGAGTTCCAGAGCTTTCAATATTTGGCGACGATTATTCAACATCCGATGGCAGTGGTGTCCGCGATTATATTCATCCGAGCGATTTGGCAACCGGCCATATTAAGGCATTGAAATTTTTGGTAAAAAATAATAAGTCAGATATATTTAACCTTGGAACCGGCACCAGTTCAAGCGTTTTCGAAGTTATTTCGGCGGTCGAAAAAGCATCGGGGGGAAAAGTGAAATACACTATCAAACCAAGGCGATCCGGCGATCCGGCAATTTCAATATCCGATCCAAGAAAAGCGGAGAAAGTTTTAAACTGGAAAGCGAAATATAATCTTAGGGATATGGCCGAGACGGCGTGGAAGTGGGAAATAAATAATTCAAAAATCAAAATTCAAAAGTCAAAATGATGGAAGCCGCTTCGCGGCAGAATTTATTAAAAATTTTGAAACTTAATTTATGAAAAAACTGGAAATTTTAACTGATCCGAACCCAATACTACGGGAGGAAGCTCGAGCCGTCGATATTTTTGATGGACAGTTTCAAGCTTTGGTTGACGATATGGTATTTACGATGCGGAGTTCAAACGGCATCGGTTTGGCGGCGTCACAAGTTGGCGCCATCAAACAAATCATCGTTGCCGAATACGAAGAGGAGGAGGACAATGATTCATTCCCGCTAAAAGTTATCGTCAATCCAAAAATAGAAAAAGTTTCCGACGAGCAGATTTTTCTCGCCGAAGGTTGTCTGTCGTTTCCCGGCAAAGAACTTTACATTAAACGGCCACAGGAAATAGAAATTTCAGCCCTCGATCGTTGGGGAAAACCGATCAAAATAAAATCCGATGGTCTTTTAGCCAGAGTTATTGAACATGAAATTGATCACTTATCCGGTGTTTTAATGATTGATCACATCCGGCCGGTGCGGACGGTTTTTATCGGCAGTGGAACCTTGGGAGTTCCAGCTTTGGAGATTATTTCCGACAACCCGCAATTTTCGCTGTCGGCGGTTATCACTGGCAGTGATCGTCCGGCCGGTCGTGATAAAATTTTGACGCCGACAATTATCGCCGAAAGTGCCGAGCGGTTGAAAATGAAAGTATTAAAGATTGATTCAATAAAAGATCGAAAAGCGATTGAAAAAATCAAATCCTTGGAGCCGGAACTGATTGTCCTTGCTGATTTCGGCCAGAAAATTTCCGAGGAAATTATCAACTTGCCGAAATTCGGTATTCTGAATATTCATCCCTCGCTTCTGCCGAAATATCGCGGGCCTTCGCCGGTTGTGTCGGCGATTTTGGCCGGCGAGAAAAAAACCGGAGTTTCAATTATCAGAATAAATTCGGAGATTGATGCTGGCGATATTTTGGCCCAAATTGAGGTCAAAATCGGCAGTCGCGAGACAGCGGAGAAGTTAAAAAATCGGCTGGCAAATTTCGGCGCTGATCTTTTAGCCGAAGTCGTGCCCTATATGATCGCCGGTGAAATCACGCCAATCAAACAAAATCCAAATTTGGCATCGGCAACAAAAATTTTTGACAAATCGTCCGGCAAACTCTCCAGCAATGAATCATCAGCGGAAGTTGATCGGATGGTCCGAGCGTTTTCGCCTTGGCCTGGAGTATATACTACAAGAAACGACAAAAGAATTTTTATCACTGCCGCTCATTTGGATCGTCAAAAAAAATTAATCATTGACAGCGTCAAACCGGAGGGAAAACGGGAGATGAGGTATAGCGAATATCTCGCTGGCAATCAGCCGTTGACTTTTGGCGAGTAGTTTGCTAAACTGGATATTGTCTAGTAATATAATAAGTAAGAGATATGCTAAAAATCAGATTGACCAGAGTTGGAAAAAATAATACACCGATATATCGGCTGGTTGTTGCCGAAAAAACGCGAGCGGTGAAACGAGAGAATTTGGAAATTCTCGGGCTTTTTAATCCTTGCGACAAAATAAATCGTTTTTCTGCCGATAAAGAGCGGGTTTTATATTGGATTGGTCGCGGCGCCCAGCCGTCGGATACGGCGAATAATTTGCTTTGCGATGCCGGCATTTTGGCAAAAGATAAAAAGATAAAAAATGTTTTTGGTCGGCCGGAGAAGAAAAAAGACAAAGGAAAATTAGGGGAGGTTAAGGGAGGTAAGGTGGAGGAAGTTGCTGACGAAAAAACAGCTGGCGAATCACCGGCGGAAGAAAATGATGAAGCCACAGTTGCCGAAGCGGAAATAGCCGAAACGGAGGAATCAGAAAAACCAGCAGAGGAAGCGATCGAAAAAGAAACACTAACGGCAGAAAATACTGAAGAAAAACCGGAGACGGAAGCAATTGAAGCGGAAAAAAACAGCGATGAAAGCGAAAAAGTTGAGCTGGAAGAAATCAAACAAGAATAGACAAAATCAGAGTAAATAATTAGTAGATGCAGTTACGCCAAAGGCGTACGCAGAAAGGAAATCATGGCAGAAATGACCGATCAGGGTTTTGTGGAAATGGTTGTCAAGGCGATTGTTGACAGCCCGGAGAAAGTTTCGACTGTAAGAAGCGTTGACGAGATGGGGGTTTTGATTGAATTGACTGTTGATGCCGCCGACATGGGTAAAATTATCGGCAAAGAGGGCCGAACAGCGAAATCAATCCGAACGCTTCTGCGGGTTTTCGGTGCCAAAAATGATGCCCGAATTAATTTGAAAATTGTCGAGCCGGAGGGATCAATCCGACCGGAGCGAAAAGAGGAAGCCAAAGAGGAAATTGCAGAGGAAAAAGTCGAAGTCGCCGAAGAGAAACCGGAAGTTTCCGAGGACGAAGATGTCCCAACCGATGTCTTGGCCTAAACTCCAATCGTAAAAAATTAAATTGAAAAATGCCACCAGGGTTTTTTCGGTGGCGTTTTTCTTTTTGACAATCTAGTGTTTTCGGTATTTTTTTGATATTATTAGGAAGATTTAGGTCAAATATTCCCGGGTCGTCTAATGGCAGGACATTTGGTTTTGGTCCAAAGAATTGGGGTCCGAATCCCTACCCGGGAACCAAAAAATCTTCGCAACTTTCGCGAGGATTTTTTGGTTCCCGATCACCTATTGCTAGACATCTCCGAATTATTATGCTAAGATTATTTTTGCTGACAACACTAAAATACCGGAGGACAGCGATGGACATTGCCGCTTGCGCAGGATCACCACGGTGCGAAAGAGTTGTTGAGCAATTAGCAAAGATGTTTTCAAGCCAACTTCAAGGCGCAATTCTGGTCGTCGTTCCGCTAGTAAATGAATCCGATGAAAAACCATTGATTATCAGCAATGGAATATTTGATAGCTATAAAGCTTCCGGAATTATCAAGCAGTTGCTTGAAATTTCAGAATCAGTGGATTTTGACCCTAAATGTTTCATGAATCAAGAAATTGGAAGAATGATCAAATTTCTTCTTTCTGAAATTCGTAAACACTTTGAGTCGTATGGAATTCACTTCAAAGTTATTGTGATTTTCCCTGATGCTGTCCCATGGCGACCGGAAGTATGGCTCGATGACTCGAAAGTCAGATATGAAGATAGCGACGCATTCATTGAAATTATCAAGCTAACTATTGCCGACATCCAACGAAACCAATTCAAATAACTTCCAGCTCCCGCCCACTCCGGCGGGATTTTTTTGCTCAAAAAGTTGACAAAATCCTAAAATTTGCTATAATTAAAGTGCCTTAAGTAGTTAAAGTGATTACCGGTGGCGAAAGTCATCCGGAGGAAAGTCCGGGCACCAAAGAGTAGGACGCTCATGACAAGTGAGTAGGGCGCAAGCTTTAAGAATAGCGCAACAGAAAATAAACCGCGAACCGTGCGAAGCACGGAAATCCTAAGTTCGAAATCCGAAATTCTAAGCGAATTCCAATTCTCAAAATTAGAAAATTCAAAAAGTTTAGAGTTTAGAATATAGAGTTTTCGCGCTTCGCGCGACGCAAGGTTGAAAACGTGTCCCACTACGCCTTCGGGCTACGCGGGATCCCGAGTCGAAAGATCTTGGGAGTGTAAGAGACCACGCGTTCGCATGGCGACATGCGTCTGTGGCAAGCCTCGTCTGGTGCAAGTGAAGCGGACCCTTTATCGTCAAGATCTGCTCGATCGACGACCTTGGGCCTTCACGCGAAGATAGATATCACATAAACAGAACCCGGCTTACTAACTGCTTAAGGTTTTTTTAATTGCTGACTGCTATAATCCATTTATGCTCTATTTTATTTTCGCCATCGAAATTTTATTTTTGCTCGGGTTTATTTTTTGGGTCGGGTCGCATTTGTATTCCTCAATTTTTCATGTGCCATATGTCAATGCTACGAGTTCAGCGATTTTTGATGGGTTGAAATTTGCCGATCTGAAAAAGGACGAGAATTTTATTGATCTCGGTTCCGGTCGCGGCGATGCGTTAATAGTTGCCAGTCGAGATTTTGGTGCAAATGCCAGTGGCTTTGAAATTTCGCCACTTCCGTTCTTATTATCAAAAATTAAAACTTGGCGGAGAAAAAATATCAAAATCACTTTTGGCGATTTCAAAAAATCGGCCGAGATATTAAAAACTGCCGATGTCGTTTATTTATATTTACTCAACGAAGTCCTGGCCAAAATTGAAGATTGGCTGTTCGAAAATATCGGCAACAATACTCGCGTTGTCACTTTGGCGTTTCAATTTCCAAAACATCAACCAATTAAAATTTCTTCTACCAAAAACCTCGGTCGCCAAACGAAAATTTTCTTGTATCAAAAATCCTAATTCGTCATTGGTTATTTGGATTATTCGTCATCCATTCCTGTTGACCTATTGACAAAATGTAAAGTTTGCTTTACATTTAAGATATGACAAAGGAATTGGAAATAAAAATCGGCGAAAAAATAAAAGAGCTTCGGAAAAAACATAAATTTTCACAGGAAGATCTTGCCGAGCGGCTTGGTGTAACGCGACAATCAATTATCTCACTTGAGCAGGATAAATATCTGCCATCGCTGCCACTGGTAATTTCGATGTGCGATGTTTTTGAAACCGCGTTTGATCAAATTTTTGCTTTCGGTGAAGAACTTCATCAAGTTTTTGATAATCAAGGGTTAATTAATCACTCCGATGAAAAAATCGGAGTTCAGAAGGAGGTCATTATGACTGATGGAATTTCACCATGGCGGCCGTTTCGCGAATCGGTTTCGCTTCGCGACGCAATGGACCGTTTGTTTGAGGACAGCGTTATCACGCCAAAATCCGGCGGTGTGATGCCGAAAATCGACATCAAAGAAACCACCGACTCGGTAATTGTCAAAGCCGAACTGCCGGGAATTTCTGAAGATGATGTCGATGTCGAGATTTTGGATAATGTGATGACAATTTCCGGAGAGAAGAAATCCGAAGAGGAAAAGTTGGACGAAGGATATTATTACAAAGAATCCCACAGCGGCTCATTTGCTCGGAGTTTTACTTTGCCGGCTGATGTCAAAGCGGAAAAAGCTGATGCCGATATGAAGGATGGTGTCTTGACGATCACCGTGCCGAAAATCGAACCGAAAAAAGCCAAGAAAATCGCCATAAAACCGAAGAAATAAATCGCTGGTCATTGCGAGCCATCGGATTCTGTCCGAGGCGCGGCAATCTTTCCAATAGATTATTTTGTCATTCTTCCTCGCAATAACAAATCTTCGCCCATAAAAAAAGCCCTCCGTTTGTGGAGGGTTTTGGGTTAAGATATTTTTTATGATTCTGGCGACTCGACAGCAAACGATTCGCCAGCCTCTGCAACTATTTTCGCTTTTTTCGGAACCAACAAATTCATTAATTCGCTGAAGGAGTATGCCATCGAACTGAAATCACCTTTGGTATAACATTCTGCAATTATATCCAAATCCTCCACAACTTCATTCGGCAACTCCGTCACATTTATTCCATCCGGATGACGAAACGAATCGACAACATCGTCGTCAGGATCCCATAATGAAAAATCTTCAACCAGTTCGTCAAAATTCGACAAATCAGCCGGTATAACTTTTCCTGAAACAATTAAAGATCTCAAATCGGCCCATTCTCGTCGAAGTTTCGCCTGCTCTGGAGACAACATCGTTCCAACCTCCTATTCGGGTTGTACATTAAGTATATACTAGCAAATGGTTTTTGATTTTTAAAACAAAAAAATTCAGCCGAAACTGAAATTTATTTGGTTTATCATCCGTAGCTTTACGCGAAGGATGGTGCGACCAAGAAGACCTGAACTTCTGACCTCTGCAACTTGCCCTGTTAAATTTCTGGTGCACGATACTGGACTCGAACCAGTGACCTCTACAATGTCAATGTAGCGCTCTAACCAACTGAGCTAATCGCGCAGTTATTTAACAGGGTGAATCAATGTAGCGACCTAACCAACTGAGCTATGGGCGCAAACTGTATATATAGTAGCAAAATTTTCAGATGATATCAACATAAAAACTGCGAAATAATTATATTTGGTGTGAAAAAGTTGCTCCAGCAACTTTTTCACACCATTGTTTTCATAATTCCGTGCTAACTTTTTTCAAACGATTTCAAAATTGGTTAGTTCTCACTTTGGCGCTCGAACAGTAAAACTATTCCGCCGAGATCGCAAATTGGGCGTTGTAGAGCGAGGCATAAAAACCATCCCGAGCCAAAAGTTCGTCGTGAGTTCCCTGTTCGACAATGTTGCCCTCATT
>JAPLVH010000021.1:21312-22408 GCA_026397205.1 Candidatus Berkelbacteria bacterium
ATCGGCTTCGCGAATAGTTGACAGCCGGTGGGCGATGACGAAACTGGTTTTGCCGGCGGTTAAATTTTCCATTGCTTTTTGGATTAGAATTTCCGTTCGAGTGTCAACCGAGGAAGTCGCTTCATCCAAAATCAACATTGGTGAACCAGCCAACATCGCTCGTGCGATAGTCAGAAGCTGTTTTTCGCCGGCAGAGATATTATCGGTTTCTTCGTTTAATTCGGCATCGTAACCTTTCGGTAATGCGTGGATAAAATGGTCTGCATGCGCCGCTTTGGCGGCGTCAACAATCTCTTTTCCCGCTGCCGTCGGCTTGGCGTAGGCGATATTCTCCTTAATCGTGCCGTTAAACAGCCAAGTGTCTTGCAAAACCATACCGAACATTTTGCGCAGATCGGCCCGGCGCATTTTATTTGTCTCGACGCCGTCAATCAGAATTTTTCCTGATCTCAAATCGTAAAATCGCATCAGCAAATTTACCATCGTTGTTTTGCCGGCGCCGGTTGGACCGACGATGGCGATTTTTTGCCCCGGCTTAACACTGGCGGAGAAGTTATGAATAATCTCTTTGTTTTTGTCGTAGCCGAAGACGACACTGTCAAATTTTACCGCACCCTTGACTTTATCCAACTTTATGGCGTCAGCGGCATCAGCCGGCTCCTCCTCCTCGGCTAAAAATTCAAAGACCCGCTCAGCCGCCGCCATCGTTGACTGCATAACATTGGCGATCTGCGCCGTCTGGGTCACCGGCTGGTTGAACTGATTGACATATTGAATAAAGGCCTGAATGTCGCCGATTTGCAATTTGCCGTTGATTGCCAACCAACCGCCGAGGACCGAAACACCAACGAATCCCAGATTGCCGATGAACATCGTGATTGGCCACATCAACCCGGAAAGAAATTGTGATTTCCAGGCCGAAGTGTAAAGTTTCTGATTAATTTTTTGAAATTTCGCCACCGATCGCGCTTCGCCACCGAAGACCCGCATCACATTGTGACCGGCATACATCTCCTCGACATGACCATTGATATTTCCCAGCGAATCCTGTTGATCTTTGAAAAAATGCTGGGATTTTTTGATGATAAATGAGATC
>JAPLVH010000021.1:22419-28788 GCA_026397205.1 Candidatus Berkelbacteria bacterium
ATAAATGAGGTCAAAAACAAGCTGACTGGCAGAAGAACCAGCGAGACCAGAGTTAGAAGCCAGCTGATTGTCAACATCATAATCAAAATGCCGATGATCAAAGTCACCGAGGTGACGATTTGCGAAAGTCCTTGGTTTAAGGTTTGACTAATTGTGTCAACATCGTTGGTGACTCGCGACAAAACTTCGCCGAAAGTTCGGCGATCGAAATAGCGGAGCGGCAGGCGGTTAATTTTTTCCGAAATATCGCGGCGGAAACGATAGGTGATTTTCTGCGACACGCCGGTGATAATCCAGCCCTGCAAAAAGGATAAAATCGCCGAGAAGGCGTAAAGAATAATGAGTAGGCGGGCGATGTCTTTGATTTTGCCGAAATTTATTGACGGCCGATATGAAAGGTCGAGATTTTTGATTTGATCGGTAATATTTGCCGGAATTTTACTGACGATCTGTGCCGGCATTTTGGCGATAAACTGGGCGCCGGTCGTGCCGGTAGGAATTTTAGTTCCGGCCGGAAGCGAGGTAGTTATTTGGTCGTAGGCCTTGATATTTATATAGTCGGAGACAACTTGGTTTGTCGCTCGGCCAAGAATTTTCGGGGAAAGAATGGCAAAAATTGTCGAGCCGATGGCGAAAATTAAAACAATGATCGTCGAAATCCAAAACGGTCGCATATACTTTATGAGGTTTTTCATTGTTCTTGCAAAATCTTTCGGCTTTTCAACTGCGCCGATGCCGCCGTGCATCGGACCGCGGCCACCAATATTTCTTGGCACCGCCGGTTTGGCAATATTGGTTGAAGTTTCTTTTTCGCTCATTTCGCGCCTCCTTCCGCCAATTTCAGTTTGCGATCGTTGTTATCAATATTAACTTGATATTTTTTCAGCTCCTCCTCCGAAAGTTGCGAATAAGCGATCTCCTGATAAACTTTGCACGACTTCATCAACTCTTTGTGTTTTCCCTGTCCGACAATTTCGCCGTCATCCAAAACAATAATTTTGTCGGCCGAAAGAATCGTCGAAATTCGCTGTGCGACAATCAGAACGGTTTTATTTTTAATTTCACCAGCCAGATCCTTGCGCAAGGTGGCGTCGGTTTTGAAATCGAGCGACGAAAAAGAGTCGTCAAAAATATAAATCTCCGGATTTTTGGCGATCGCCCTGGCAATCGACAGCCGTTGCTTTTGACCGCCGGAAACATTGGCGCCGCCTTGGGCGATCAGATGCTGATATTTCTGGTCAAGATTTTTAATAAATTCGACCGACTGGGAGATTCGAGCGGCTTTTTCGACCTCCGATTCCGGCGCTTTCGGTCGGCCGTATTTAATATTTTCTGCCACCGTGCCGGAAAAGAGAACGCTTTTTTGTGGCACATAACCGATTTTCGAGTATAAATCTTCCAATTTATATTCACGGACATCAACGCCGTCAAGCAAAATTTTTCCCGAAGTCACATCATAAAATCGAGGAATCAGATTGATCAATGTCGTCTTGCCAGCACCGGTTGAGCCGACAAAGGCCGTCGTTTCGCCCGGAGAGGCGGTAAAATTTAGGTCGCAAAGAACCGGAACATCAGCTTTTGGGTAGGAAAAAGTCACATTTTGAAATTCAACCAAGCCGCGAGAAGTTCTCGGACAATTGAAATCAGCAGGAACGACATAATCACCTGCATCGCATACTGCATAAAGGCGACCATATTGCCGACCAAAAGATTACCGTTGCCGATCAAGCGAGCGCCGTACCAGATAATTCCCAGCGCCAGAAAATTGAAAATCAGCATCATTAGTGGCTGCATAATCACCATCAAGCGGTTGACGAAAAGGTTGGCGGAAGTCAAGTCCACATTGGCGGTTTCAAATTTTTTCTCCTCGATCTTTTCATTATTAAACGCCCGAATCACCCGCAAGCCAGTCAAATTTTGCCGTGTCACCAAATTCAACTTATCAACCAACTTTTGCAGGAGCTGAAATTTCGGCAGAGCGACGGAAAAAAGAAAAATTATCAACATCAAAAGAACACCGATGCCGAGAGCGATGATCCAAGTTAGTGACGGCGCATTGGAATAGGCCTTGAGAATTGCACCGATGCCCATAATCGGCGCCTGAACGACCATCCGCAAAATCAAAATCAAAACCATCTGAACCTGCTGAATATCGTTGGTCGAGCGAGTGATCAAGGAGGCAGTGGAAAATTTATTAAATTCAGTCAGGGAAAAACTTTCGACTTTGGAAAAAACTTTCTGGCGAATCGTTCTGGCAAAGCCGGTGCCGACACGGGCGGCGAGAAAACCGACGCCAACTGTCGCCAAACCGCCGAGAAGCGAGACCAACAGCATCAAAAGTCCGGTGTGAATCACGACTGAATTGTCTTTGGCGACGATGCCGCTGTTGATAATCCTCGCCATATAATCCGGCAGTTGAAGCGACGACTCAACAGCAACAAAAACCAGCGCTATCAAAGCGATGATTTGTAAAACATAAGGTTTTAAGTGTCTGAAAAGTTTGAACATAAATTCGCTATTATTAACTATACTATTATATTGCCTCGGCTACATTTCTGTCAAGCTTTGCGAAAAACCCGAAAATTTGTTATTGTAAAAACAATGGAAAGAAAAATTAAACAAACTTTTATCGCTGTGATCAAAAACAGCACGAAAACCAGAATGTTTCGAAATTTTTTCGTTAAAGAAAATGAAAAAGTTTTCGATGCGATGAGAAACGGTGAACTCTCCTGCGCGTTTTATGTCTCAACTATTTTGAAAATGTTTGACATGATTTCTGGCATTCACGGAACCGTTGAAAAAACAATTTTGGACCTTGAAAAAAACGGCTGGAAAAAAAATTCCAAACCAAAAATCGGTTCGGTTCTCGTATGGGAAAAACAAAATTTCGGTGATGAAAATCATTCGCATATTGGGTCCTATCTAGGTCGAAGTCGCGCAATTTCAAATGATTCAACACTTGGTTATCCGATTCGCCACAATTGGAAATTTGATGGCAAAAGAAAAATCGAAACTATTTATTGGAAGGAGCTAAAATGAGCGAGAAAAAATTTGAAATTGAAACTATTCGCCACTCATTATCGCATGTGATGGCGGCGGCAGTGATGGAAATTTTTCCCGACACAAAATTGGGAATCGGGCCGGCAATCGATAATGGTTTTTATTATGATTTCGACACAAGCGCGGACAAATGCGGAAATGACGCAGAAAAATGCCGAATTTCCGAAGATGACTTTCAAAAGATCGAAAAGAAAATGCGCGAATTGATTAATTCTGATCTAAAGCTTGAGCGATCGGAGATTTCTGCTGATGAAGCTAAAAAAATGTTCGCTGATCAGCCGTACAAATTGGAATTGGTAAGCGATTTCGGTGACGAAAAAATTTCGACATATAAACTCGGAGAATTTGAGGATTTATGTCGTGGTCCACACGTTGATTCGACGGCTGATTTGAAATCTGCCGGTTGGAAACTGGATAAAATTGCCGGCGCCTACTGGAAAGGGTCGGAAAAAAATCCAATGCTGACACGAATTTATGCACTGGCATTTGAAAATCCGGAAGAACTAAAAAAGTATGAAGTTATCATACAAGAAGCTGAAAAACGCGATCACAGAAAAATCGGCCAAGACATTGACCTATTTTCCTTTCATCCAGAAGGTCCGGGTTTTGTATTTTGGCATGACCGTGGTTGGTTTATTTTTCAAAAACTAATTGAATATTGGCGAGAAATTCATCGACGGGAAAAATATCAAGAAGTCAACACACCGGTTTTGCTTTCGGCTGAACTTTGGAAAACATCAAAACATTGGGATAATTATCGCGATAAAATGTTTGTGGCAAAAACTGCTAGCGATGATGATTTTACACTTGGCGTCAAACCAATGAACTGTATGGGTGGAATTTTAATATATAAAAACAAAATCCATTCCTACCGCGAACTGCCGATCAAAATGGGAGAAATTGGGCTCGTTCACCGCAATGAAGGTTCTGGTGAACTTCATGGACTAATGCGTCTGCGACAATTTACTCAAGATGACGCTCACATTTTCTGCCGTGAAAATCAAATCAAAGAAGAAATTTTGAAAGTTTTACAACTTTGCTTTGAAGTTTATAAAAAATTTGATTTGGAAATTGACCACATTGAACTTTCAACCAGACCAGAAAAATCAACCGGCTCGGACGAAGCTTGGGAAACGGCCGAGAAAACAATGAAAGAAATTTTAGCCGAAAATAAAATCGAACACAAAATAAATGAAGGCGATGGCGCATTTTACGGACCGAAGTTTGATTTTCACTTGCGCGACGCGATTGGTAGAACCTGGCAGTGTGGAACAATACAGTTGGATTTTGCCCAGCCGGAAAATTTCGACCTTTCGTATATTGACGAAAAAGGTGAAAAAGTCCGGCCAGTGATGATTCACCGGGTGATTTACGGCGCAATAGAAAGATTTTTAGGAATTTATCTGGAAAACACCGCCGGAATTTTACCGGTTTGGCTGGTGCCAACTCAAGCAATAATTCTGCCGATTTCCAACAAGCATTTTGATTATTCCGGCGAAATTATGGCGAAACTGGAAACCGCCGGCATTCGCGCGGAAATTGACGATCGAAATGAATCAATCGGCAAAAAAATTCGCGAAGCGGAGATGCAAAAAATTCCCTATATGTTAATTATCGGCGACAAAGAAATCATCGCCAACAAAGTCGCTCTTAGAAAACTTGGTGCCGGCGACAAAGGCCAGGTCAAGATCTCAGAAATTATTAACGAAATTTTGAAATAAAAAACGGGGCCAATCTGGTCCCGCGAAGTTCAATAGTTTCACCTGCCGGTCAAAAAATGCTCTAATGCTTCAGTTTCTTCTCGGATTGTAGTCCTGATGACTTTATTTACAAACTCTTTTGATTTTAATCCTTTGTCGTATTCATCATGTTCATCTGGCGCGACATGTATTCTCGTTGCTTTACCATCCGAATTCCTAACGATCACTGCCATATCAGTCACCTCTTTCCACCCCCACTTTTTCACACATTATTTTTAATATCAACTTAGTTATACGATATTAAATACGTGTTTAATATCGTGTAGTTTTTGAGGCCAGAATCATGAAATCTTTTTATTGATCAGTTCATCCAAAATTTTCCACCGCCGTTGTTTTTCGGCCCAAGAAATCGGATCACCGAGTTTATAAGACGCCGTGCCATGCCGCGGGGAATATTTGTTGATGTAGCCCAAAGCGAATCCAACTTTTTTACAAACTTCGACTGTTTGCTGAAAATCCTCTTCGGTTTCGCCGGGAAAGCCGACAATGATATCGGTTGTAATTTTCAAATTTTCAATTTTCAATTTACAATTTTCAACTAAATCAAGATACTGCTGTGAAGTATACGGTCGATTCATAGCTTTTAGAATTTTGTCCGAGCCGGATTGCAACGGCAGGTGAATTTCCTTTTTGACTTTCGGCAAAGTGGCGATTGCCTCAATCAAATCATCGCCGACATCTTTCGGATGATTTGACAAAAATGAAATCTGAAAATCACCGTCGATTTTTGATATTTCTTTCAATAGCTTAACAAAATCTGTTTTTTCTTTTTGGATTTTTGATTTGTCATTTTGATTTTTGATTTTTGTTTTTTGATCTATTTTGTAGCTGTTCACATTCTGACCGAGCAAAATTATCTCCAACTTTTCACTTCTCAACTTCGCAGTAGAGAAGTGAAAAGTATGATTTTTTGCCTCGGAGATAATTTCTTCAATCGGTCGTGATTTTTCCCGACCGCGAGTGAAGGGGACAATACAATAAGAACAGAAATTGTTACAGCCGGTCATAATTGGAATGTAGGAAGTCAGATTAGTTGGTAGTTGGTAGTTTGTGGTTGGTAGTTCAAAAATTTCAGAAATCTGATCAAAATTTTCAAAATAAACGACGCCCAATTCTTTAAGCTTTTTTTTGTCGGCATCGGTGACGCAAGCAGTGATATATACTTTTTTGCCGGCTTTTTGATAATTTCGGACGCGGCCGAAAATTCTGTCAACCGCCGTTTGCCGAACGGAACAAGCTAAAATAAAAATCCTGTCGGATTCTTCCGGCGACGATTCAAAAAATCCATTCGACTTCAAAAACGTCGCCAAGTTTGCGGCATCATATTCGTTTTGCTGACAACCGATTGTTTCGATACAAAATTTCATTGCGCTTTGATTTTAGCAGATTTTGAGATAATATAAAAGGTATTGTACATGATGACGACCTCTTGGACAATAGCTGATACTTTTCTGCATACTGTAATGGGGTCAAATTGTTAAGTTTTTGATGTGGTCTGATGGTGTTGTAGATAATCAACCAATCAGATATTGAACGATTGAAACCTTGA
>JAPLVH010000022.1:0-18309 GCA_026397205.1 Candidatus Berkelbacteria bacterium
ATTTAATTAAAAATTTATCTTGTACTAGAGCGCATATTTCGGACATTAATTTTCACAAAAAATCGGCAAAAATCGTCTATGTAAATAATCCGCTCTGGCAAAGGCAATTTTTTGTCTTTTGTCTTGACGGACTATTTCTTTTCTGCTATACTTAGATGGTGAAAGATAACGAAAAAGTTTTGGTTGAGGGAACGGTCGAGGAATCTTTTCCGAACTCGACTTTTTCTGTCCGGCTGACTTCCGGTCAAGAGATTTTGGCTTATTTGTCCGGGCGAATGCGGAAGAATTTCATTAAGGTAATGCCCGGCGACCGAGTCAAAATCGAACTGACGCCCTACGATTTAAGCAAGGGCAGAATCGTCACCCGGGAAAAAATTTAGTCAGAAAACCATCAGAAAAAGTGGTGGGTTTTTGTTTTCGGCGCAGAAGTAAATCAAAATGCAAATATCAAAAATCAAAATGACAAATAAAAATTTAAAAAGAATTAAATCCCGGCACGGAGTGCCGACCAACATTTTGATCTTTGATATTTAATCTTTGATATTTTAACATGAAGGTTCAAGCATCGGTAAAACCAATTTGCTCCAAATGCAAAATTGTCATCAGAAAGAAAAAAGGCGATTCGGTTTCGGCAACGACGCACCGGACGGTTTTCGTTATCTGCTCGAATCCGAAGCATAAACAGAGGCAGGGATAATGGTTAGAATTACCGGCGTTGACATTCCAGGAGAGAAAAGAATTGAGGTCGCTCTGACTTATGTTTTTGGCATCGGAATTTCCTCGAGCCAAAAGATTTTGGCGGCGACAAAAGTTGATCCGAATATTCGGGCAAGTAAACTGTCAAGTGAAGATATCGAAAAAATCCGAAGTGAAATAAATAAAAGATACAAAACCGAGGGCGATTTGAAGACCGAGGTTAGCCAAAATATCAAGCGACTTAAAGAAATTGGCACTTACCGCGGAGTTCGTCACGGAAAAGGTTTGCCGGTTCGCGGACAGCGGACAAAAACCAACAGTCGAACGAAACGAGGTAAAAAAGTCACTGTCGGTTCCGGCCGAAAGAAAGCGGCAGAGAAAACATAGATCAACACTGACTTTCGCCCCACTGATTTATTATGACATATGGAATTTATTCCACCAGAGTCAAAATTAGTCAGTGTAATCGAAGTCAGTGATAGGATAAACATTTTTAAATATGGCATCAAAATCAGATAAAAATAAATCGAAGAAAAAAAATATTCAGCCGGTTGTGTCCGGCAGAGTTTTTATTCAGTCGTCATTTAACAACACAATTGTGACAGTGACTGATGACCGCGGCGATGTGATTGCTTGGGCGTCGGCTGGCTCGATCGGTTTTAAGGGCTCAAAAAAATCAACGCCTTACGCCGCATCACTGGCGGCGTCGGCGGCGATTGAAAAAGCCAAACTTCGAGGGCTGCGAAAAGCCCAGATTTTTATTACTGGCGTCGGTTCTGGTCGTGATTCGGCAATTCGTGCTTTCCACAGCGCTAACATTGAAGTTGAATTAATAAAAGATATGACGCCGATCGCTCACAACGGCTGTCGGCAGAAAAAAGCCCGAAGGGTATAAACCAAAATGCAAATACCAAAAATCCCCACAGGGTAAGCTACCGCAAAAAAATGACAAATAAAAATGCAAAAAATAGTTCAGCCACGAGCCGAAGGATTCCCTTCGGGAAAGTGTCTACCGTAATTTTAATCTTTAATTTTTCCACATGAACCATGGTTGTCGAAAATGTCGAAGAGAGGGAGTCAAACTTTTTCTAAAGGGTGAAAAGTGTTTTTTGCCGAAGTGTCCGGTAACCCTCCGACCTTATGCGCCGGGGCAACACGGTCCGAATTCCTTCAGCAAACTTTCGGAGTATGGCAAACAGCTACGGGAAAAACAAAAAGTGAAAAAAATTTACGGTCTTTCGGAAACCCAACTTCGAAATTACTACTTAAAATCAGCAAAAAAAGCTGGCGACAAAAGTGAAAATTTACTCCGTATGATTGAGACCCGGCTCGACTCAATAATCTTTCGGCTCGGTATTGTCGCTTCGCGGTCAAATGCCAGGCAGATGGTCAGTCACCGGAAATTTTTAGTCAATGGCCGCCGAGTTAACATTCCATCAATCAATGTTTCGGAAAAAGATGAAGTTTCTTTTACAAAGGAGGTTAAAATGGCGGCAAAAAGTAATCTACCTGATTGGCTGGTCTTCGACGGAAAAAAGTTGTCTTTAAAATTGAAACGAAAGCCGACAAAAGAGGAGTTAGAAATGCCGTTTGATATTAATTTGGTCATTGAATATTATTCGAGATAATAATTTCCGCGCCAGCGGAGAAGGAGAAATTATGGCTGTGACATTTGAAATTCCAAAAACAAAGGAGGAGGTTATTTCCAAAACTCGGTCGATTTTTCAAATCGAGCCACTTTATCCCGGCTACGGTTCGACCTTGGGCAACGCTTTGCGCCGAGTTCTTTTGTCATCAATGCCGGGAACGGCGATCACTTCGATCAAACTTGAGGGCGTCACCCACGAATTTTCAGCGATCTCCCATGTCAAAGAGGATATGATTGAAATTATTATGAATTTGCGCAAGATTAATTTTAAATCGCACTCAAAAGGACCGGTTGCAATTGAACTTTCGGCCAAAGGACCGAAGACAATTTCCGCCAAGAACTTTAAGTCATCATCTGAAGTTGAAATTTTGAATCCCGAACAGCACATCGCGACTTTGGACAAAAACGCCGTTTTTGAACTTGAAGTGACACTTGAGCAGGGCCGAGGATTTTTATCAACCGAGGAACGAAGCGTTGACAAAACCGACATTGGCAGAATCAATATTGACAGTGTTTTTTCACCGGTCAGACTAGTTAATTTCAAAGTTGAAAATACTCGTGTTGGCCAGATGACAAACTACGACAAAATCGAACTTGAAGTTGAAACTAACGGCACGGTGACTCCAAAAGAGGTTTTAACAAAGTCGGCGAATATTTTGGTTGAACATTTTGCCGAAATTGCCGAGGGAAAATCGGAGAGTGTTTTGTTACCGGAGTTGGCGGAGTCGGCAGATGTTGAGGGCGAAATTTCTAAAATGAATCCGAAAACCAAAGTCGAAGAGTTAAATCTCTCGGCCAGATCAGTCAACGCGCTTTTGATGGCCGGAGTTAAAACCATTGCCGGACTACGCCGAATGTCCGATCTGAAACTTTCAGAGGTTAAGGGTTTGGGCAAAAAGGGATTTGAGGAGGTCAAGGAGTTGATCAGTCAGTAAATTATCATACTTTATCATACAGCGTCATACTTTATCATACTATTATGATTTCCCGAAAACTTGGTCGAAAAATTGCCAACCGAAAATCCCTGATGCGCAATCTGGCGGCTTCTTTAATTTTATTTGAAGCAATTGAAACGACGGCGGCCAAAGCCAAATCGGTTCGGGGCGAAGTTGATCGCTTAATTTCCCTCGGCAAAAAACAGGATTTGCCGGCCTATCGAAAGCTTCTGGCTTATTTTTATGACAAAAACGTTGCGAAAAAAATTTACGACGAACTTTCCAAGCGCTATGACTCGAGAAATTCCGGTTTTGTCAAAATGTATCACCTGAAAAATCGTCTCGGCGACAATGCCGAAATGATTCGACTGGAATTGATTGATCGCAAAGTTTTTGTCGCGCCGAAAAAAATTGTTAAGGAAAAAACAGCCGAGGAGAAGCCAAGTGATATCAAAACAGAGAAAAAAATTCGCCGGGCCGAAAGAAAGATTCAAAAACTGACCAAAACCCAGGAGAAATCGGGCGTTGTCACTCAGATTAGAACCAAGGCGGCGAGAAAGACCGGGGTATAAAATGGAAGAAAAGATTTATTTAATTGATGCGAGCGCAAGACCACTTGGTCGGATGGCAACGGAAATCGCCGAGCTTTTGCGTGGCAAAAATCTGCCGAGTTTTCGACCGAATGTTTTGCCCAATGCAGTTGTTGTTGTCATAAATGCGGAAAAAGTTTTTCTCTCCGGCAACAAAGAGTCGTCAAAACAGTATTTTAGCTACTCCGGCTTTCACGGCGGAATCAAGATGAAAAAATTTTCCGAACTGAAAAAAAGTGACCCAAAGGAAATTATTCGAAAAGCCGTTTGGGGAATGCTGCCGAAGAATAAGTTGCAAACCGAGTTTATAAAAAAGCTGAAAATTTTCCTCGATGCTAATCACCCGTACGACAAGGAAAAAGTAATTGTGAAAGGTTAAAAAATGCCAGCGGAAGCAAAAGATAATAAATATTTTTACGGCACAGGGTGGCGAAAAACCGCTGTTGCCAGAGTGCGAATTTTTGCCGGCAAGGGAATTTATAGTATCAATGACAAAATCGTGACGCTTCCCGATGAAGTTACCGAGCCACTAAAATTGGTTGGAAAAACCGCTGATTTTGATTTGTCAGCCAAAGTTACCGGCGGCGGTGTCTCCGGACAAAGAGAGGCGATTCGCCTTGGGCTTTCGCGAGCAATCATAAAATTAAATCCGGAATTTCGCTCGACTTTGAAAAAAGCCGGATTTTTGACTCGCGACCAACGTGAAGTTGAGCGAAAGAAACCGGGGTTGAAAAAAGCCCGACGAGCGCCACAATGGAGCAAAAGATAGCGTAGAGCTAAAAGCGCAAAGCTAAAAACTATAAATGAAAATTCAAAACTTTTCAAAAAATCCCAGCACTAATATTTTACACTTTTCACTTTGATATTTAAGCTATCGCCATGAACTTTCGCATCGAACGACTAAATGAACTTTTAAAACAGAAACTTCTCACGAAGTTTCTGTTTGATTTTCACGATGAAATTATTTCGATTAATTTTATTCACACAGAAAAAGATTTGTCGTCAGCAAAAATTTATATCTCCGTTGCGTCAAATAAGCAATCAATTTATGACGCGGTGATTAAATCGGCTGGAAAATATGGCCGAGAAATTGCCAGCGAGCAATATATTCGAAAATTCCCGAAACTGATTTTCATCCGCGACGAAATGCAAGACGCCGTCGAGCGGGTTGAGCAGATTTTGAACTAAAAGAAAAAGCGCCCGGCATGGTCAGGCGCTAGAACGAAATGTGAAGTTGAGTGCCATCATTGTTTGACCTGTTTCTGGACTTCCTGATATGAACTGGGGTTGGTGCTGTTTGGGCAGGCACTGGTTCTTGCTTCTTGACTTTTGGCTTCGGCTTCATGCTATCAAAGGTTAAAGTCGGTGTTATCCGGCCAAGTTTGACCTGATACGATTTTGGGTCGAAGAAATCAATTTCGGAAGTATTTATCAACCGACCCCTTTGGCGTAACATACCCCAAGCGCATTGGGCGGCGAGTGTCTTTCGACGAGCGATTTCTTCATCGGTTTCGGCGACAGAGTTCGAATTGAGTGGAATAAACACACTGACTTCGCCGTTAAAAAAGTTCGAACGAACCCTTGTTGATTGTCTGAACGGGTACAGAGCTTTTCCCACGGTTGTCCACCGCCTTTCGCGATGATGTTTGTCATTATTATCATAGCAGAAAAAAATTGCCCTGTCAATCATTCCCACCACGCTCTGATTGTGATATACTATATAATGAAATGAATAAGAACAAGGCAAAACTCTTTTTTCTCTTTACGCTGACGGTTTTTGCGCTGGCGACATTTGTTCTGACGATCTTCAACTATAATCCTTATTCATCGGACGGTTCGGTTTTTGCGATTTTTTATCTCTCGATTTTCTTTTCGCTGACCGGAATTATCGCCACTATCTTGATTTTCATTCGCAGTCGGTTTTCCGACATTTCAAATCTTTCCGATTTTTTTTCGTCGTCAATTCGCCAAGCGGCGATCGCTTCGCTAATAATTATCGTCCTTTTATTCCTCCAGGGTTTGAAAATTCTCGATCTTTGGGTTGGAGTTCCGCTCACTGTCGCAATTATTTTAGTCGAACTTTTTTTCCACTCTAAAAATAAAAAAATATGAAACTTACGGGAAATTTACATCCAATTTCGCAAATTTTGCGCCGAACAGTCGAATTTTTTTCCGACTACGGATTTTCCGTCTACTTCGGTCCGGAGGTTGACAGCGAGTGGTATAACTTTGACGCCCTAAATGTCCCGGCCGATCATCCGTCGCGCGATGTTCAGGATACTTTTTGGCTGACCGATGGCCGACTTCTCCGGACTCAAACATCAAACTCCCAAGTTCGATATGGTGAAAGCCATAAACCGCCAATAAAAATTATTGTTCCTGGTGTTTGCTATCGCAATGAGGCAACCGACGCCGGTCATGAAACAACTTTCATTCAGCTTGAGGGGCTTTTTATTGACAAAAATGTCTCGTTGGGCCAGCTTTTTTGGATATTGGAGAAATTTTATAAAAAAATTTACGGCGATGAAACGGAACTTCGTTTTCGCCCGCATCACTTTCCCTACACTGAGCCGTCAATCGAATTTGAAATGAAATTCCGCGGACGCTGGTTCGAACTTGGCGGCGCCGGCATGGTCCATCCGAAAGTAATTTCCAATATGGGAATTGATCCGAATAAATACAGCGGTTTTGCTTTCGGTCCGGGAATTGAGCGGCCGATTATGGTTAAATACGGAATTAAAGACATTCGCCATTTTCGTTCCGGTGATTTACGTTTTCTAAAACAGTTCAAATGATTATTCGAATTTCCAAAAATTGGCTGAAGGATTTTGTTGATTTTGATTTCTCAGACACCGAGTTGTCGGAGCTTTTATCATTGTCGGGGACTTTAGTTGAGGGTTTTTCGAATCCGCTTGAGGGAGTTGTTGTAGCAAAGATTTTGTCAATAAAAAAACATTCTAACGCTGAAAAGTTGCAAATTGTAGAGGCAAGCGACGGCAAGGAAAAATATCGAATTGTTTGCGGCGCGGCGAATATCGAAGTTGGACAACTTGTGCCGCTGGCGAAAATTGGTGCAATGCTTTCCGGTGGCGAAATCAAAGAAGTCGAAATTCGGGGCGAAAAATCTTCTGGCATGCTTTGCAGTCAGTCGGAACTTGGCCTCGGCGATGACAAATCAGGGATAATGATATTGTCAAGCGATTACAAAATCGGTGAAGAAATTTCAAAATATTTTAACACCGATAGTATATTCGATTTAGAGATTACGCCAAACCGAGGTGATTGTTTGTCACATTTGGGCGTTGCCCGAGAGATCGCTGGACTTTTGTCAAAAACGGTTAGAAAGCTACCGATTGAACTAAAAAAATCCGGCGAAGTTTCCGATGAAATTTCAGTCTCTGTTTCCTCGCCGGAACTTTGCCCGAAATATTTTGCTCGCGTTGTCCATAATGTCAAAGTTGAAGAGTCGCCAAAGTGGCTGAAAGAGCGATTGGCATCTTGCGGAATTACAGCGATAAATAATATTGTTGACATCACAAATTATATTATGCTCGATTTGGGTCAGCCGATGCACGCCTTTGACGCCGAAAAGATTGGCAGCAAAAGAATTTTGGTTAGGGAGGGATTGGAAAACGAGGAGATGGTTTCGCTCGACGGGACAAATATTTTGCTTGACTCTAAAACTTTAGTCATCACCGACGGCGAAAAACCACTGGCGATCGCCGGAGTGATCGGCGGGGCTGATTCGGGAATCTCTGTCGAGACAAATAATGTTGTTCTGGAAGCGGCTAATTTTTCAGCCAAATCAATTCGCCGAACAATGAAGAAATTTGGGCTAACGACTGATTCTGGCCAACGCTTCGAGCGCGGAGTTGATTCCCAAGTTGCCGAATATGCGATCAATAAAGCGGCAAAAATGGTTTCAGAGATCGCCGGTGGCAAAGTCATCTCCGGCATCGAAAAATTTTCCAGCGAAATTCCGGTCACAACGATAAAGCTTGAAGCTGAAAAAGTAAACAAACTTCTTGGCACTGATTTGACAGAAGAGGCGATGACAAAGATTTTGAAACGGCTCGGTTTTAGTATCGTTGGCGACCAAGTCAAGGTTCCGAGCTGGCGACCGGATGTCCAAATTTGGCCGGATTTAGCCGAGGAGGTTGCCAGGATTTACGGTTTTGAAAACATCCCCCGCCGAGAAATTGAAGCGGAAAATTCTGCGAAGAACGACAGGTATCTAGTTTTGGAATATACTAAAGATCTGCTTTGCGATCTCGGTTTTAATGAATTAATCAATTACTCATTTGTCTCCGATCGCGACCTTTCGATTTCTGGAATTAATAAAAATAATCTGCTTGAAGTAGCAAACCCGATTGCGCCGCAAAATAAATTTTTGCGCAACTCTCTTTTGCCCGGTTTATTCAAAAATGTCAGCAAAAATTCCGAATTTGATCCGGTCCTGCTTTTTGAAATCGGCAATGTTTTTGACAAAAAATCAGAGAATATCCAACTTTCAATCGTGGCGGCGGGAAAAAAGTATGACAACTTCATACTTTCAGCCGCTGATATTTTGTCTAAAAATTTTAAGATTTCCCAACCGGAAATTTCTAAATTAACATCTGAAGAGCTAAAATCTTATAAAATAAAAAAACAAAATGTCAGCTATTTTTCACTGCCACTTTTAGAAATTGAAAAGAAGTTGAAAAGCAATGTCGAAAAGATTATGTTTAAAAAATATAGTGACGAAATTTCCTATCATGAGATTTCGAAATACCCCTCAATTTCGCGTGACCTGGCTTTCATCGTCCAAAAAGATATTTCACCAAAAATGATTATTGATGAAATATACCAAATTTCAAATAAGATAATTTTGGTTCATCTCTTCGATGAATTTTCATCGGAAAAGATTGGCGTCGGCAAAAAGAATTTGGCCTTTCATATTTTTCTTCAAGACAATGAACGAACATTAACCGACTCTGAAGGTGAAAAAATTATTTCGGAAATTATCAAAAAAATCGAAAATAAATTTAAAGCAAAGATAAGGATGTAAAATGAAAAGAATTTTAACGACTGAAGTCAGCGAGCGTATCGGCGAAAAAGTTCTGGTTTCCGGCTGGGTCCACAGCAGGCGCGACCATGGAAAGTTGATTTTTCTTGATTTGCGCGATCGGAAAGGGATTTTGCAAGTGGTGATTTTGCCGGAATCAAAATCCTACAAAGTTGCTGAAAAGTTGCGACCGGAGTGGGTAATTTCCGTAGTCGGAAATGTTAAAGCTCGGCCGGAAAAAATGATAAATTCGGAAATTGCTTCGGGAAAAGTTGAACTTCAGGCCGAAGAAATTGAAATTTTAAATCAGTCGAAAACGTCGCCGTTTGAAATTGACAAAGACACGGCAAAAGTTGACGAGGAGTTGCGGCTAAAATATCGCTACCTTGATTTGCGGACAGAGAGGATGGCAAAAAATATCACATTGCGCCACGAAATCGTCAAATTTATTCGTCAGTATTTATATGAAATGGATTTTCGGGAGATTGAAACGCCGTTTTTGACCAAGTCAACGCCTGAAGGTGCGCGGGAGTTTATTGTCCCATCGCGGCTTTACCCCGGTGAGTTTTATGTCCTGCCCCAGAGCCCGCAACAGTTTAAGCAACTTTTGATGGTCGGCGGGATCGAGCGATATTTTCAAATCGCGCGCTGTTTTCGCGACGAGGATCAGCGTGGCGATCGTCAGCCGGAGTTTACTCAGTTGGATTTGGAGATGAGTTTTGTTGACCAGAATGATATATTTGATTTGGTTGAACCGATGATGATTAAATTGGTTAAAGAGATTGCCCCGGAAAAAAAGATCAGCCAAATTCCCTTTCCAAAAATCACCTATGCCGAAAGTATGAAAAAGTATGATAATGACAAACCGGATTTGCGCCAAAACAAAAATGACAAAAACGAACTGACATTTGCCTGGATTATTGACGCGCCGCTTTTCAAATATTCCAAAAGTGACAAGAAATTGGTTTCGACTCATCATCCCTTTACAATGCCAATGACCGAAGATATCAGCAAATTAGAAACTGAGCCGGAAAAAGTTCGTGCCTACTGCTATGATTTGGTTTTAAACGGAATGGAAATTGCCAGCGGCTCGATTCGAATTCATAAACCGGAAATTCAGAATAAAATTTTTAAGCTCCTTGGGGTTTCAGAGGAGGAAAAGAGTCGTCGTTTTGGTCACATGCTAGAGGCCTTTGAATACGGCGCTCCGCCGCACGGCGGCATCGCGCCGGGAATTGATCGAATTGCCGCAATCTTTGCCAATGAAGAGGTTATCCGCGAAGTTATCGCCTTTCCGAAAACCGGTGATGCCCGCGATCCACTGATGGGCGCGCCGTCACAAGTTTCGGAAAAACAGCTTAAAGATGTCCACATAAAATTGGCGGACGAGGCGAAAAATAAATCACTTAAGGTCGCCGACACCGAAACTAATGACTGATAAAATTCGCTTGAATAAATTTCTTTCCACCGCCGGAGTTTGTTCCCGGCGAAGTGCTGATGAGCTGATTGCCGTCGGCCGAGTTTTGGTGGTCAATCAGTAAATCCAGATGACAAAATCAAGGTTGACAAAAAAATAATTACTGAAAAACCGAAGCACTACTATGCTTTTTATAAACCGCGTGGAATAATCACCTCGATGTCGGACGAACAGGGCGAGGGAATCGGAAAATTTTTTCCTAAAGATCTCGGACTTTTTCCGGTCGGCCGATTAGATAAAGAATCCGAGGGACTTTTAATTGCTACCAACGACGGCGATTTTGCCAACGAAATAATCCATCCCTCAAACAAAAAGGAGAAGGTTTATCAACTCCGTTTTGCTTCCAAACCGACGCGGATCGGCAAAGAGGGGATTGTCCGAAATTTTGTTTTCGGCATCCGACACCACGGTCAAATTTACAAGGCCCAGCGTGTCAAATTCATTGCCGACGATCTTCTGGAAATCTCTGTCCATGAGGGTAAAAATCATCAACTCCGTATCATTGCCGGCAAAATTGGACTAGAAATTAAATCACTAAAACGAGTGGCAATTGGAGAGCTAAAGTTATCAAAATTAAAACTTCGGCCTGGCGAAATTAAAAAAATTAAAATTGAGGATGTGCTATGATTTCGCAGCCGCTGATAATTTTGTCAATCATCTATTCTCTGATAGGTTTCAGCTTGTTCTCTTCAAATCTTGATGCCAAGATTTCTGATTTTTATTCCAAAGAAAATGTTTCTGCTGTCTCCGCTGCCGATACCCCGATCATTGAAGGTCCTTCGAAAATCTTATTGCCGGTGATATCACCAACATCAAAGCCGCAAATTTTAGCTCGTAATTATGCTCTTTTTGATGCCGATAGTGGCAAATTCTTGGTCGGTAAAAATGAAAATCAACCGGTACCGATTGCCTCAACAACAAAAATTATGACGGCGGTTGTTGCGTTGGAAAATTATTCTCTTGACGATGTCGTCACTGTTCCCGAAATCGCCACCCAGCAAATCCCGACTCTAGTTCATCTGCGCGTTGGCGAAAAAATCTCTGTTGGCGAACTTCTTCGCTGTATGTTAATTCAGTCCGGCAACGATTCGGCGATGGCGATCGCCAGCCATCTCGACGGTGGCAGCAATAATTTTCAACCCTTTGTTGACAAAATGAATCAGAAAGCCAAAGAGTTGGGAATGATGGAGACAGAGTATTTCGATCCAGCCGGATTAAATGACGGTGGTCATTCAACGGCATCTGATCTAGCAAAAATCGCCAGGTATGCGATGCAAAATTCAACTTTCCGCCAAATTGTTTCAACAAAAGAGTACACCGCGACAAATGTCTCAAAAACTAATTTTCATCTCCTAGAAAATTCTAACCGATTGATTACAACCTACGATTATCCCGGCGCAATCGGGGTCAAAACCGGTTTTACCGATTTGGCCAGCCACTGTCTAGTCGCTGCCGCAACCCAAAATGGTCATACATTAATTTCTATCGTTTTGGGAACATACGCCAACACCGCCACTGCCTCGGCCGATGAATCGCGCAAACTACTCGACTTCGGCTTTGCAAATACAAGCTGGAAATAAAAAATCCGCAGTAAACGGATAAATTATCAGTCAGCAAAATTCAGGCCGCTCGATTTCCGGTAAGTCGTTTCTCAAGCTTTTTGATTCGAGCCATAAGGTCGAGAAACTCTTCGTTGTCAATCACAGCACCTTTGCCGAAAGTTTCCGGTTTAGCATCAATTCTTTTTTGTAGACGAGCGATTTCCGATTTAATCTCCAGATGCTCGAAAGCATTTTCCGAGCGAAAAGTTTTCAATTCGTAGCGTAAATTTTTCAATCCAATTTCCAGTTGCGTAATCCTGTTTTCGATTCCGTCAAACCGTTCATTGATTTTATCAAACTCCTTTTGATTTACATCAAAACTGTCAATGACAATCTTTGCCAGATCTGCGATGGTCATTTCAATTTGTGGTTTTTTCTTTCCCATATTTCTATTGTAAATTATCGCCAGCTTTTTTGTCAAATTTTGCTTGACAGCCAAAACCCGGTTTTGTATACTATATATAGTACAAACTTTCTCTAGGAGGGAATGAAAAAAGCACTGAATATTGCTAAGATCAAAGCCGAAAAGGTTTTTGACTATTTTCGGCAATCACCTCACAAAAATAAATATCAAGTCGGTGGGGTTTTTGCGATCGCGATGATTGCGCTCTTGATTTTTCAATCATTTCTTTTTCCACTTAACTCCCGGGCCGCTTCGGCGAGTTGGAACTTTTCGAATTCGGGGGATTATACTTATGACAATACCAAAGTTAACATCGCCGGCAATCAGGCGTCGTTGAAAGCGACTTCGGCATATGCGACTGATGGCACCGGCGGAACGATTACGCACAGCGGGGGATATACAATCCATACATTTTCCGCAGGTGGGACATTTACCCCCCCAACGGGATTGACATCAGTTGCTGCTCTAGTTGTAGCTGGTGGTGGTAGCGGTGGAAATGGTAGAGCTGGTGGTGGTGGTGCGGGCGGACTTATTTCCAATTCTTCTTTTGCTGTTAGTACACAAGCATACACAATTACCGTCGGAGACGGTGGTACCTCTGGAAACAATGGCGGAAATTCAGTATTCAGTAGTTTGACAGCGATCGGTGGCGGGAAAGGTAATGCAATAGGAGGAAACGGTTCTTCTGGTGGGTCAGGTGGTGGCGCAGGTGTGAACTATAGTGGGGTTACACCAACTGGTGGTGCGGGAACATCGGGACAGGGTAATGTTGGTGGAAATAGTTATGGAGTGGCTGATAATCCCAGAAATTCTGGCGGTGGCGGCGGTGCGGGTAGTGCCGGGGTTAGTGGTGCATTGCGCCCGGATGGTGGCACTGGTTTAGCTAACTCGATTAGCGGGTCATCGGTATTTTATGCAGCAGGAGGCGGCGGTGGATGGGGAGGAAGTGACAGGACTAATTATGGCTCTGGAGTCGGCGGATCTGGAATTGGAGGAAATGGGGGTAGCGCATCACCGAATGCAAATGGAACAAATGGGACAAATAATACTGGTTCCGGCGGTGGTGGAGGAGGAGATGGAAGTGGTGGTCTCGGCGGATCTGGAGTTGTAATTATTAGGTACCTATCGGTCACTTATCCCACCACCCATGCGCCGGGGAATGATTGGATTGCGACAGATACCGGACATGACTGGTCGTACCGCAAAGCTATCACCATATCCAAAACCAATGTCGGATCAACATTGACAAATTTTCCGGCCAAAATTGAAATTTCTGCCGACACCGACATTGGCGCACACGCTAAAAGCGACCTTACAGACCTAAGATTTACATCAAGCGGAGGTACGACAATACTACCCGCCGAACGCGAAACCGGTGCCGTCACAGCCGGTTCGGCCAGCGGCATCTTTTGGGTTCAGGTGCCAAGCATCTCATCATCCGCCGATACTATTATATATGCCTACTACGGCAACTCCTCCGCCTCCGCCCAAGCTAGTCCGAGTGGGGTTTGGGATAGCAATTTTAAAGGGGTGTGGCACTTGAAGGAAACCGGCACAAACCCGACTGTTAATGACTCAACATCTAATGCCAATAACAGCACCAGCCAAACCTGGACGCCAACTTCGAATGGCCAAATTGACGGCGCTGCCAGTATGGATGCCACCCAAAATATTTCCATGGGCGATGTATTAAATTTCGGCACGGGTGATAGAACATTTTCACTTTGGATGAAACCGCCCAATTCTAACCAAATTTCTGCCATTCTCAGCAAGAGAAATCCTACAAATCCTTATCAGCAGTACACACTGGGTGTTGGCTATACGGATAGCGGTGGTATCGGCATCGCCAGTAAAAAGTTTGGTATGTTTTTTCACGATGGATTAGGGCTGACCAATACTCACTGTGCCGACTATTACACAACAAATGATGTAGTAGATGGAAATTGGCATCATGTGTCGCTTACATGGTCAAGTGGTGTGCCTAAAATTTATGTTGATGGTGTATCGCAAACATTAACAACAGTTTATAGCGGAACCTCAGTAAACACCGATACCACAGCTCCGTTTCTGATCGGCAACAACTTATATTCCGGTTTACTTGATCAGATAGCGGTTTCCAACTCTGCCCGTTCTGCCGATTGGATCAAGTTTGAATATTACAACCAAAAAGACGCCGCCGGTCAGTTGAGTTATGGAAGTCAAGATGGATTTTTCGGCTACACCACCGCCAACTCCACCGCCCAAAACTATGTTTCGGTTTCCGGGTTTTCGGCCACGACGAGTGGAACGGGGACAACGGTTTTTCAGGTCTCTCCAGACGGTGGCACCACTTGGTACTGGTACAACGGTTCGGCTTGGGCTGCGACAACAAACGGCAGTTGGGAGGCGAATACGGCGGCGACCATCAATACTCACTTTGCCGATGCCTCGTTTAATACTTATGGCGCTACAATCAAATCCTTTAAATTCCGGAGCTTCTTCACCTCCGATGGCACACAAAATTCGATTTTGTCGGCGGTCGGTTTAACATATGTTTTAGACACCGCCGCTCCGGCGCAACCGGCGGCAGTTGTAGCGTCGTCGCAGTCATCGGGTGGAGTAACACTAACCGATAACACTTGGTACAACTACTCGGCGCCATATTTCTCATGGACCGCTTCGGTTGACCAAGCCAATTCCGGCGAAGTTGCCACCGGCACTGCCGGCTACTATGTCTATTTCGGCACCAACGCCTCGGCCGATCCCTCAAGCTATCAAACCGGCGTCACCTATCAATCATCGTCATTGACCTTAAACAATACCTACTATCTTCGTCTTAAAGCCAAAGACAATGCCGGCAACATTTCCAGCGCCTGGACAGAGTTCACTTACAAATATGATCAAGATAACGAACCGCCCCAGGATCCGGCAGTTTTGACGGCAAAGAAAGCTTCAAACGGTGATGCAATCACGACTAATAATTTCTATAACGCGGCTAATCCGTATTTCAGCTGGACGCCTTCGGTTGATCAGGCCGACACCGGCAGTGGCTACGCCCACACCGTTACCGGCACCGCCGGCTACTATGTCTACTTTGGAACCGATGTGACGGCGATACCTTGTTCGGCCGGCAGTTATCAAACCCCGGCGAATTTTACATCCGTGGCAACTTTGGTGTCAGGATCAACATATTATCTGCGACTCCAACCGAAAGACAATGCTGGCAATGTGACGATGAATCCGGCCAGTTCGCAAACCTGCACAAATTCTAATGTTTGGGCGCCATTTATTTACAAATATGATGACACGGCGCCAAATTCGCCATCCTATGTTTCCGTTTCTCCATCGGGATATTCCCGAACAAACACTCATACATTTTCCTGGCCCGTTTCCGGTGGCGACGGACCAAGCGATTCCAGCGGCTCGGGACTTTCCAAATATCAGTACAAACTCGGTGATGGCGACTGGACCGATGTCGGTGGCGACACGACGACGGCGACAATTTCACCGACCAACCCGGCTTATCGCACTGGCGCCAATGTTTTCTATCTTCGAGCGGTTGACGATGTCGGCAATGTTGATGCCAGCCCAAGTCAGGTGACTTTCTATTACAATAATTCATCACCAACAGCGCCAACCAGTTTGACCGTTGACCCATCAACATCGGCAAACAACTCCTTTGCTTTTTCATGGTCATTGCCTCTGACTTATGGTGGCGCAATCGCCGGCTACTATTATTCGATAAACGCCTTGCCGACAATCGTCAATTCAACATTTAGCAGTTCGACTTCGCTTGCCGCCGGTCCATATGCCAGTCAGCAAGGACAAAACACTTTTTATATTGTCGCTAAAGACAATGCCGGCAATGTTGACTTTGATTCTTGCAATTCAATTTTCGGTAATCCGACCACCGACGGTTGCTCCAAGGTCAATTTTACCGCCAACACCTCGGCGCCGGGGATCCCGACCGGACTTCAAGCGATTGATAGTTCAAATCGAGATGCCGCCGAGTACTCCGATGTTCTGAAGTGGGTTGCGCCAGTGAGTCAAGGCACCGGTTTCGCTGGCTACACGGTCGAGCGTTCGACTGACGGCTTAAATTATTCGCAGGTTGCAACAACAACCGGCACTTCTTATGTTGATGATAATTTGTCATCACAACTTTACTATTACTGCTGGGCAGTATTCATCTTATTCGTCTGTTGTTTTCATCACCCCGACAGGTCGCTATACTCAACCGCCGGCAATTGTCACTCCACCGACATCTTCAACCAAAGCATTTTCGTCAACGATAAATTGGACGACTGACCGCGAGGCATCTACAATTATTAAATATGGCACAGATTCGAACTATTTAAATCAAGAATCATCGCACGCAACCGAAATGGTCAAGTCGCACGAAATTACTGTTCTTGGCTTAACGCCGGAGACGACATACTATTATAAAGCTCTTTGGATCGATTCCGACGGCAACATTGGGACAACCGATAGCTTAAATTTTCAAACCGGACTGCGGCCGAAAATTTCCGAAGTCAAAGTTTCAAACATCGGTCTGACCGCGACAACAATCAGCTGGACCTCGACAACAATTTCGACTTCGACAATCAATTTCGGCAAATCAACTTCCTATGGCGGTTCGGTGACTGATCGAAGTGGTTCACAAACGACTTCTCACACGATGAATCTTGACGGACTTGATGACTCATCAACCTATCATTTTCAAATTGTCGGCAATGACACCGATGGGAATATTCTCGCCTCTGATGATTATTCATTCAACACTTTGGTTCGCCCATTGATATCAAATTTGCGATTCCAGCCAGTTCCAGAAGCAACAACAACATTACAATTTTCTTTCACCACCAATGTTCCAACGACGACGATAATTTCCTACGGTCAGGGGTCGGAGGCGACGAAAACCAAATCGGACTCGAAATATTTAACAGATCATTCAATTACCGTTTCCGGTCTTTTGGATAAATCTACCTATAGTTTTTCCGCTTCGGCAGTTGACGAACACGGAAATACTGCAAATTCCGACCGGACAACATATACCACACCGGAGGATTCCCGCCCGCCAAAGATTTCCAATTTGTCGGTTGAGGTCAAGTCACAAGGGTTTGGTAGCAGTCAAAAAGCTCAATTGGTCGTTAGCTGGCAAACCGACGAACCAGCGACTGGCCAAATAGAATATTCACAGGGAATTTCCGGCACGGATTATTCCAATAAAACCAAAGAGGATGCGGCGTTTTCGACAACACATGCGGTAATTGTTTCCGAACTTGAGCCGTCTAAGATTTATCATCTGCGAGCGTCTTCGGCCGATCATGCCGGAAACAGGGGGGTTTCCGACTCGACAACGACAATTACCGGCAAGGTTCAGCAATCGATTGTTGACATCATTCTTAATTCACTGCAAAGGTCAATTGGTTGGCTGTTCAATTTGAATTTTGGAATCAAATAAAAATCAAATATCAAAAATCAAAATGACAGATAAAAAAGATATTAAAAGAATTAAATCCCGGCACGGAGTGCCGACCAACATTTTGATCTTTGCATTTTAATCTTTGATTTTGAAACCATGGAACATGAAATAGTAATTGAAGTTCGGAATTTAGTCAAGACCTATTTGCCCGAGGATTCCGATCCGATTGAAGCCGTGCGTGGCGTGAGTTTTGATATTAAGTCGCGGGATTTTGCCATTATTTACGGACCGTCCGGTTGTGGTAAGTCAACAATTTTGCATATGCTGATTGGCTTGGAGCCGGTGACATCGGGCGAAATTTTACTTCGTGGCGATAACATTACCAAAATGGACGACGAGGAGCGGTCATTTATGCGAGCAGAAAAATTCGGTATGGTTTACCAGCAATCATATTGGGTCAAATCGCTAAATGTTTGGGAAAATGTCGCACTGCCGCTTTTGATTGCTGGCG
>JAPLVH010000022.1:18331-25649 GCA_026397205.1 Candidatus Berkelbacteria bacterium
GAAAAAGAAAGTTATGCAAAGCAAAAAGCTTTGGAAACTATCCGCGAAGTGAAAATTGAAAAATATGCTTACAAAAATCCATCTCGTCTCTCGGGCGGTGAGCAACAACGGGTTGGAATGGCGCGAGCGCTGATCAATAATCCCTGGATTGTTATTGCCGATGAGCCGACGGGAAATTTAGACACGGCAAATGCCAATCAAATAATTGAACTTCTTGAATATTTGAATAAAGAAAAACATCGAACAATAATTATGGTCACCCATAATTTGTCCTATCTTTCAGTTGCCAATAAAAAAATCGCCATCATTGATGGTGAAATTGAAAGTGAAGGCAGTGATAAAATCAAAGATCAAATAAAGCAAGAATTGAAGAATATCTAAAACCAATCTATGTTACTCAAGATGCTTAGGAAACTTAAGATATTTTAAGAAGATCCAAAAAACTATGCCGGAAGAAATCAAACACAAAAAGAAAACTCACGAAACGATGCGCTTGAAAACAATTATCAAGATGGCGTTGAAAAATCTTTGGTCACATCGTGCCAGATCAATTGTGACAATTTTGGGTGTGACGATCGGTGTCGCTTCGATTATTTTTTTGGTTTCGCTTGGATATGGACTCGAGCAGTTGGTGACAAACCAGGTCTCAAATTTTTCCGAATTTTCAATTATTGACATCCCTGCTGCCAACATTTCAACACTAAAAATTGATCAATCGATTGTTGATAAAGTCGGGAATATCGGCCATGTCACAACCGTCAGCGGAATCGGTAATTTGGCTGGTCGAATTAAAAAAGAGGATTCGTCGTCGGCGACAGAAACGGTAATTTCCGGCGCTTCGAGCGATTATTTTAATCTGGCTGGAATTCAAACTGACAATGGAAACTTACCGGCGGACAAAGACGGTATCGTCGTCAATGCCGCTCTTGCAACACTTCTCGGTCAATCGGAAAATGACTTGGTTGGCAAAAGTGTCAAACTCGATCTTTTGGTTCCGCAATCCTTGACAAATCAAACTTCCGGCGACGAAATTACCGCCAAAGAAAATGTTCCGTTCAAAATTGTCGGCACGATTTCCGACAACACTGCGCCGATTGTCTACTTGAATTATGCTGCCTTGGTAGCAGAGGGAGTGACAAATTTTTCTTCGCTCAAAGTTAAAGTTGATGATCGGGCGAATATTGATACCGTTCGCCAACAGTTGGACAACATCGGTTTGTCGACCGAATATGTCGGCGACACGGTTTCGGAAATTACCCGAGTTTTTTCACTTTTCAGAATTATTCTCGGTGCGTTTGGCTTGATTGCTTTAATTGTTGCGGCGCTCGGAACTTTCAATACATTGACCGTTTCACTTTTGGAGCGGACTCGTGAGATTGGGTTGTTGAAAGCGCTGGGACTTTGTCGTCGCGATACTTATCTTTTGTTCATTTCCGAGGCCTTAATTATCGGTACGCTTGGTGGTGTTGTCGGTTTGGCTTTGGGCGGTGCTGTCGGCCAGTTAATCAATTATATTTTACATATTTTGGCTAATCGAGCTCATGCCGATTCGGTCGCCTTATTTATTACGCCATGGATATTTTCGGTTATCGTTGCCGCTTTTTCAATTTTAGTCGGTTTCGCCACTGGCTGGTATCCGGCTCGCCGAGCAGTCAAACTAAATCCGCTAGATGCTTTGCGATATGAATAGTGGTATAAATCAAGTTGAAACAAGTGTATTTTATTGTTAATCAATAACAAAATACACTGTTTTCAACAGATCGTAGTTAGTATTAAATCAGTTCTTTATTCTCTAGCGCCTTTGCGGCGGCGGCAATTTGAGCACGCTGTTTTGAATTGCCTTCGCCTTCAGCGATTTTTTGCTCGCCGATAAGAATGGCAACAACAAATTTTTTGTTGTGGTCCGGACCGGATTCGGAAATTGTTTCGTAGGATGGCGTAATACTGAATTTTTCCTGAACTAACTCCTGAAAGCGACTTTTGGCGTCAATATGATTTTCACCGGAAATAATATTTTCCAATTTATAAGAGATATGTTCCTCAATAAATTTTTTGGCGGTGTCAAACCCGAGGTCTAAATAAATCGCACCAATCAATGCTTCGAATGCGTTGGCTAATATTAAATCTCTCGCCTTACCAACGTTTTTAGCTTCACCGCGGCTGACACAAATGTACTCATCCATACCGATATTTTTCGCTTCTTCGGACAATGATTCACCTTTGACCAAAGCGCTCCTCCACGAAGTCATTTCACCTTCCGGCCGATTGAATTTGGTAAACAAATATTCGGTGACCGCCAGCTCCAAAACAGCGTCGCCCAAAAACTCCAGTCGCTCGTTTTGCTCGAGTCCGAGCCCTCGGTGTTCGTTTAAGTACGAGCGGTGAATAAAAACATTTTCCAACAATTTTTCGTCGTTGAATTTCAGATTATTTTTTTTCGCAAATTCAGAAATATTTTCCAGCATCATTTTTTCTCGTCTACAATTTTATCGTATACCGTTCCCAAAACGCCATTGACAAATTTCGAAGAGTTATCATTTCCGAACTGTTTTGAAAGTTCAACCGCTTCGTTGATAGCAACTTTTGGTGGCAGATCTTTGGTATATTTTAGCTCGTAAATTGCAATCTCTAAAATTGATTTGTCAATTAATGCGATTTGGTCAATTGGCCATTCTGGCGCACATTTTTCAATTACGGCATCAAGTTCAACCTTTTTCTGGCTGACGCCAAGAATTGTCGTTTTTATATAATCTTTGTCAACATTGTCGGCAAACTCAGCGAGCGAACGCTCGAGGATTTCTTTCAAGTCGGCATCGGGTCGAAAATTCGACTCATAGATTGCCTGCATTGAAACCATTCGTGAAAGATGGCGGTTCATTTTAATAGCTAAAAGTTAAAAACTAAAAGTGAAAAGTTGCGGAATTATTTTTCGGAAATTTCTGAAGAAATTTCCGATTTGGTTTTGTTGCTGATAACCTGGTTGCCACGATAAGTTCCGCAGTTATAGCAAACTTGATGACCGAGTTTTGGCGCCTGGCACTTTTCACAGTAATTCAAATTTTTCGCCGCGAATTTAATTTGATGCCGACGTTTTCTGGTTCGGGCTTTGGAATTTTTCTTTTTCGGTTCGGCCATGATAAATAGTTTAATGTTTAAAGATAAGGAACGAAATCACTATTATAGTATGACAGAAAAGTGACGGATAATCAAGAGTTATGTGACAATGCTGATAATTTTTCCCGGAACATAGAATATATTTTTGGGCGTCTGTCCTTTTGTCCAAGTCAAAACTTTATTCGATTTAAGTGCCATATTGCTAGCGTCGTTCGAAGAAATGTCGACCGGAAGCAGAATTTTGTCGCGAATTTTGCCGTTGATTTGGATTGGAATTAAAATTTTTTCATCGGCCAAATATTTTTCCTCGGCATTTGGCCAAGACATTTTAGCGTCAAAAAATATTTTTGACCAAATTTTTTTTACTGTTTTTGGTGCAAAAGGGAAGAGAGTTGTCAAAAATTTTTCGGCAGAGTTTTTATCAAATCCGATTTTTGAAAGTTGGTCAAAGCACACGATCAAGGAGGAAATCGCGGTGTTGAAGTTGAAATTTTCAATATCAGAGCCAACTTTTTTGATTGTTCGATTGATAATTTTCTTGTCGCTAACATCAACAAACTTAGAATTTTCAAAATATCGTTCGACTTTTTCCAAAAACCGATGCATTCCAACGATTCCATTTTGGTTCCATTTTGCCATTTGTGAAAACGGTCCGATGTAAAGTTCATACATTTTGAAAGCATCGGAGCCAAATTTTTCCAAAAGCGCATCTGGGTTGATTACATTTCCGCGCGATTTTGACATTTTTTGACCGTCAATTCCCAAAATTGTGCCGACGGAAACTAAACGCTGAAAGGGCTCGATTGACGAAACCATTTCGCAATCAAATAAAACTTTGTGCCAAAATCTGGCATACAAGAGATGTAAAACTGCGTGTTCAGCGCCGCCGACATATAAATTTACCGGCAAAAATTTGTCAATTTTTTCTTTGTCCCAATTATAGTCATCAGAGTTTTTAATTAAATAAGCGATGTAATACCAGCAACTTCCAGCCCACTGCGGCATGGTGTTAGTTTCCCGTTTCGCCGAACCGTCGCATTTTGGGCATTTAACATTAAGCCAGTCTGAAATTTCCGGGTCGTTTTCGTTTGCCAACGGTGATCGGCCGTCACCGGTTGGCTGGTAGTTTTCGACATGGGGCAAAAACACCGGCAAATTTTTTTCCGGAACTGCGACCGGTCCGCATTTCTGGCAGTGAATAATTGGGATCGGTTCGCCCCAATAACGTTGTCTGGAAAAAATCCAATCCCGAAGTTTGTAATTAATTGTGAAATCGCCAGCACCGTTGGCTTTTAGCTTCTCAGTAATTTTCTTCATCGCCGTTTTCGAATCAAGTCCGGAAAATTCAGCCGAATCAATCAAAATTCCGTAATCAACAAATGCTTTTTCAATTTTTGATTTGTCATTTTGATCTTTATTCCTTGATTTTTGAATTACTGGAAGTATTACGGTATCATACTTTTTTGCGAACTGCCAATCCCGTTCGTCGTGGGCCGGGACGGCCATCACCGCGCCGGTGCCGTAATTGGCGAGAACATAATCGGCAACGAAAACAGAAATTTCTTTGCCATTGATCGGATTGATTGCCTTGACACCTTCTAGTTCGACGCCGGTTTTATCTTTTTGCAGTTCAGTTCGCTCGAGGTCGGATTTCTTTTTTGACTCCTCAATGTATTTTTCAACTTCGGAAAGATTTGAGATATGAGGATTGAGAGATGAGACGATTTCGCTTTCCGGAGCGATTACCAAGTAGGTGCAACCGAACAAGGTATCGGCTCTGGTTGTAAATACTTTTATTCTGAATTCTGAATTCTTAATTCTGAATTCTATTTCCGATCCTTCCGATCTACCGATCCAGTTTTTCTGCATTTCTTTAATCGGCGCCGGCCAATCCAAATCGTCCAGATCTTTCAAAAGTCGGTCGGCATATTCGGTAATTTTCAAAATCCACTGGCGAATTTTTTTTCGCACAACTTCGGTGCCACAGCGTTCACATTTTCCAGCAGATACTTCCTCGTTTGCCAGTCCGGTTTTGCAGGACGGGCAATAATTAATTGGCGCGTCTGCTTCGTATGCCAAACCGCGTTCAAACATTTTTAAAAATATTAGTTGAGTCCAGTGGTAATATTTCGGATCGGTGGTGTTGATTTCCAAATTCCAATCATACGACAAATCCAAATCCTGGAGTTGTTTTTTGAATCGTTTAATATTTTCCGCGACAATTTTTTCCGGATGAGTTTTGCTAGCGATAGCATAATTTTCCGCCGGCAAGCCAAAAGCATCCCAGCCCATCGGGTGGATAACATCAAATCCCTGAAGTTTCTTAAATCTGGCGTAGACATCCGTTGCCGAATATCCGCGCGGATGACCGACATGCAAACCAGCTCCCGACGGGTACGGAAACATATCAAGGCAGTAGAAGTTTTTGGAATTTTTTTCAGGCATAAAATTATCCAATCATAATTTCCCAAACATCAATCATGACCTCTTCGTAAGGGTGAACTGATTTGATTGCTGAAAATGCGTTTTCCAAATTATCAATTTCGCAAATTGCTTCAATTTTTTCTGTTCTAGTTTTTGAAATTTTGTTGATTTCTCCGATAGCGGGTTTTGATCCTGCAAGCGGCATAAATCTGTCGATTCCAGTAGTAGAAAAAGTGCAATGCGAATAATTGCCGATTTTTCCAACACCGGCATTTTCCATAGCGTTTCGAACTTTCTCGGCAAATTTTTCCGGAACAAAAACACAGATTTTATAAACTTTTTTCATAATATTAATTTTGGTGGCCCGACGAGGATTTAGACCCCGGACATAGCCGATAACTATCGGCTCGCTGGCAATGTGGTGGACCTGACAAGATTCGAACTTGCGACCTCTTCCATGCCATGGAAGCGCTCTACCAACTAAGCTACAGGCCCATATTCTCTAATTTTTCTACAATCAGTTTCTTGATTGATTTTCCAAAACCGGTTTTGTAAAATTTCTCACGATTTCTAGCATCAGCAAGACAATAATATTTTTCGTAATAAATTAACTTGAATGGTCCATTTTGCCGACTCCAAACATTCGAACCAGTATTATGTTCAGAAACTCTGTCTTCAGGATCTTTCTAAGTAGATCCGATATAAACTTTGCCGTTCTTTTGACTTTTCGCCAAATATATTGAATACATAATAACGTTCTACCTCGTCCATAGGACGATCGGCCTTTGGCCGAAACTGAGCCATCGGCCCACAAAATCAGTTGGATGATACTAAAATCTTAGCACAAATTTGAGCGTCAAGCAAGAAAAAAGCGACAAATTATTTCGTCGCACTAAATACCCACCAAACAAGAACGGCGAGGGTGGCAGCAATAATTGTCCACCAGATCCAATTCATGTTTTAAACTTAAAACTCAAAACGCAAAGCTAAAAACTGTGGTAACCACTTCGTGTTCGAACTATTTAATTTTTTCCACCTTTATTGCCGAATCGGGGCAGAAGCGAAAACAATTTCCACAGGCGATACATTTTTCTAAATCAATTTCTGGAACTGGTGTGCCGAAAACGCCGAGAACTTCGCCGAATTTCAAAGCCGAAACTGGACACTTTTCGATACAAATTCCGCAGCCCTTACATTGACTTGGAATAATTTGTGCCACTCTTTGGGAGTTTTTTCGAATCAGAATTTCTTTTGAGGTATCAAAAACTGCCCGAGAATATTTTTTTCTTTCAAGCGAAAAATCAAAACCAAAACTTAGTGCATCACGATTCAATTTTTCCAATTCCGGATTTCGAGCAAACTTTTTGTCGAGTTGGTTTTTAACTTCCAGCCAAACCTCGTTTTTGTCCAAGGAAAAAAAGTTGCGAATGACCGCACCAAGGGCAATAATGTTGACAACTTTAGAGGAAAATTTTTCCTCGGCAATTTTGGTTGCTGGAATTCCAAAAAGTTGCGAATGTTTTTGTGAAAATGCCGATGCCGGAATTGTCGAGGAATCAAAAAGAATTTTGGTTTTTTGCGACAAAAAATTTTTGATTGTTGGAATTGCTCGGCGACGCAAAATTATCGCGAAATCGGCAGCGGCAAATCGGGGATAAGAAATTTCCGAGTCGGAGATAGTCAAAAATGAAACTGACGGCGTGCCGCGCTGTTCCGGTCCGAACTGTGGAATGTAGCTGACAGTGGCCTCGCTTTTGACAAATAGATCGGAAGAGCACAC
>JAPLVH010000022.1:25685-59262 GCA_026397205.1 Candidatus Berkelbacteria bacterium
AAATGCGTTCGACAAAATTTTTGACAAAACCTGGACGCCTTGTCCACCTTCACCGGCAAGTAAAATTTTAGTTATTTCAGCATTCATAAATTATCCAAAACAAATTAAGAATTAAGATCTCAGAGTTAAGAATCTAATTTAGAATTAAGAATTGATTATCAACCGAAACTTCCATAATTCTTAATTCTGCATTCTTAATTCTTAATTATTTCTCCTTCCGGATAAACTTTTTCCATCTTCTCTAGAAAATCAAAACTTTTTTTGGCGTTGGTTTTCCAGTTTGTCGGACAGATTGAAAGAATTTCAACGAAGGAGAAAGAGTTGTTTTTGATTTGATTCTCAATCGCGCGAGTTAAAATTTTTTCTAGCATTATTGGATTTGAAACACTGGCCCTAGCGATATAGGCCGAACTTTTGGCGATTTGCCGAACCAATTCCGGACCGTGGAATGGATCACCGAGAGTTTTGACATCTCGACCATCGGGCGTCGTCGTTGTAATTTCACCGGCCAAAGTTGTTGGTGCCGCTTGACCGCCGGTCATTGAGTAGTCGGTGTTGTTGATTAAAATTGCGCTGATTGGATTATTTCGATAAGCGGCGTGCAAAAGCGATTGAAGACCGATGGCATAACCGCCACCGTCGCCCATCATCGCCAGAACAATTCGTTTATCCCGCGCCATCTTAAAACCAACCATCATCGGGATTGATCGGCCATGGTGACCCTGAACTGTGTCAAAATTGAAATAATTCCAGGACAAAAGCGAGCAGCCGATATCAATTCCGAGTGTGACTTTTTTTTGGATTTTCATTTCGTCAATGACAAAACCTAAATGCCGCAAAGCAATTGATTGGCCACAACCGGGACAGAACAAACTAGGTTTCGAATTTTGGTTAATGCAATTTGGAGTGATATTTTTCATAAAAAACTAAATTATTCTAATTGTTCTAATTGTTCTAATTATTCTAATTATTCCCTGCCCGCCGTTGCCGGCGATGGCAGGCGGGTAAAAAAGCATCAAATACCAATTTCCCTTTTAGACATTCGGAGTTGGGATTTTCTTAGGCAATTAGAATAATTAGGTTAATTAGAAATTAGATTTACGATTTCCTCCGGTGTAAATCCTTCGGCCGGTTTGAAAACCGGGATAAGTTTAGCGGCAATTTCCGGGATTTTGTAGACGACAAGTCGGGAAAATTGTTCGAATGCCGACTCAAAGATAAAAATCTTTTTTGCTGATTTGATTGATTTTCTGATTGATCCGCAATCGAGCGGTCGCAAAGTGATCGGTCGAACTAATCCGATTTTATTTTTTCTCTCTCGAAGTTGGTCAACAGCGGTTTTTGCCGCCGCAGCAACGGAGCCGTGAGCAATGAAAATTGTTTCGGCACCGACAACTTTATAACATTCACATTCGGCAACACGCGGAATCATATTTTTATAATCATCAATGTTTTTTCGCAAAACCTTGGCGAACTCCGGCTCCGAACCGTAGCAGTTGCGGATAAATGTCGGTTTTTTGGCCTCCTCTTTCAATATTTTTGTTGCCGGATAAGGTTTAAGCGGGCGGGAAAGTTCAGAGGAAATGCGCGATTTCCCAAGATAGCCGTCGGACAGAAGAATCGTTGGGAACCGGTAGCGCCAGGCGGTGGAGAAAATTTTTGCCGACAGCGAATAGCATTCGGCAACAGAGGAGGCAGAGTAGACGATCCGCAGGCCGTCACCGTTGCCGCCAAGCGCCGCTAAATTTACCTCCTGCTGCGAATAAATGACCGTGCCGGTTGACGGACCGCCGCGCTGGCCGATGATGGCGACAAAGGGCAATCGTTCATTTTCTGCCATCGAAATCGGATCTTGCATCAGAACATGGCCGATACCGGCGGTGGCGGTGAAGGCCTTTTTGCCAGCGAGTATCGCGCCGATAACAGCAAATCCGGCCGAAGTTTCGTCTTCGGTTTGGAGATATTTCAGATTTCGGTCTGTTTGTGCCGACTTTATCCAGCCCTCCAAAATTTCAGTTGTCGGAGTAATCGGGTAGCCAAAAAACATTTCGGCGCCGGCATCAACCGCGCCTAGAACAACAGCTTCGTTTCCGGTTAGAAATTTTTTTGTCATTGACTTTATTATATCAAGAAAAGCACTAATTTCGAAACTCTATGCTCTAAATAAGCTCAAAAACCAAAGCTCCCCACAGGGTCAGCTAAAGCTAGAAAATATCAAATGAATGTCAAAATCAAAATGTCAAATTTAGAATTTAATCATTTGGTTTTTCATTTGAAATTTGGATTTTAGATTTTGGATTTATTTGTTTAGAATTTAGAACTTAGAATTTAGGGTTTAGATTTGTGTCAGTTTCCTGGCAATAGCCAACTCCTCATCCGGTTTAACAACCGCAATTTTGAAATTTAGAAAATCAAGATTTTTACAAATTTTCCGCCGGATTACCGCTGAACCAAAACCAATTTCGCCGGAAAAAGCAACGGTGTCAACACCGCCAAGTGCGGCGGCGTAAGCGCCGATATATTTTGAAATTCGATAGCAAAAAATTTCAATTGCCAATTTCGCATCGTCGGGATTAGCGTTTTTCGCCGAACGATCGTTGGCAATTTTGAAATTAAGGTCCTCGATTTTTTCGTTTGCCAGAGAAAGAAGTGTCAGCATTGCACCGGAAGTTTCCGAGAGACCGGCAAGGCCGGAGTTATTCTCAATCAAATCCCGAGTTTTTTTGCTGCCGATTTTCTCGACCAGATACAAAATGACGCCGGGATCAATGTCGCCGCTACGAGTTTGCATTGGCAGACCCTCAAGAGTTGTAAAGCCCATCGAGGTGTCAATCGGTCTGCCACAGTCAATTGCCGCCAGTGAACAACCGGCTCCTAAATGAACGGAGATCAATTTTTTATTTCGAATCGGGTCAACTTGGTCCAGAATCCAGCCATGAGAAATTCCATGAAAGCCGAATCTTTTTATACCGAATTCGGCGGCAATTTTTTTTCCGATCGGATAAATTTTAGCACGCTCCGGCAAGTTAGAAAAAAAAGCGCTGTCGAAAAAAGCAAAGTGCTGTGCAAAAGGGATTTTGTCGAGGAGAAATCTGATAACTTTTTCTGCTTGTGGATTGTGGTGCGGTGCTAGTTCGGCGAATTTCCTGATGATTTGAATTGTTGGTAGCGTTATTGGCATCATGTCTTTGCCCTGATCACCACCGTGGACAACTCGATAACCAACCTTAGTAATTTCGGGAATTTTATTTTTTATTTCTGGCAGGAGAAGATTCATCGCTTGATCGTGGTTGCGGATTTTTTCACCAATACCAGAAAATCTGCCGGAAGAAATCACCTCCAGATTTTGGTCAAACAACGAATATTTTAAGGACGACGAACCGGGGTTGATGACTAAAATCATAAAACTGAATTATGAATTAAGAATGCAGAATTAAGAATTACAGAAGGGAATTTATTTGGGGAAATTCACAATTCTTAACCAGGTTCTAAATTCTGAGATCTTAATTCTCAATTATTTTTCCAATATCGCCTTCGTTTGCACCGGCGGCATTGCCTTCGTCGGTGTCAAGGTGAAGTCGGAGACAGAAATTCTTATCAATTTTAACCACAGTGTCGGCAAAAATTACTTCTCCGCGCGAACTTTTAATCCTAACTTTTTCCAGCCGATCTTCGGATAAATTAAACTCTTTGGCTTCCGCCCTAGAGGCGTGAATATGACGTTTGGCGATTATCGCTGCGCAGCGACTAATTTCCCCAGAGTTGCCGACAATTTTAATTACGCTGCAACCCGATAACGAGCTAGATTCATAAGGCGCGGAAATACCAATAGTCCGGCAGTCGGTGGCTGAAAGTTCAACTTGGGTTTCCTCCCGAAAAGGGGAAAGGAATCTGGCCTCACGCTCGGCGGTCGGCCCGAGACTTTCTTATATTCTTCACCGGCGAACAAAAAATCATAATCGGTTTTTGACAGATGAATGTGGCGAGCGGAAATTTCAATAATAATTTTATTTCCCATAATTATTTAATTAAAGATTCACCGGTCATCGCCGTCGGTTTTTCTATTTTCAAAATATCAAGAATTGTCGGCGCAATATCAGCAACCGTTCCTTTTGATTTTATCACAGACGGGACAAAGTTGGAAACTTTTTTTTGAAATTTTTCACCGGCAATTACAAACGGAATAAAGTTTTTCCGCTTGGAATTTTCAATCATTTGCTCGCCGCCGCCGATTGCCGCAGTAATAATTAGGACTCCGGAATTTTTTAGAACCGCGGTAAATATTTTTGCTAAACTTTGATCAATTTTTTTGATTGCCTTGACTACTTGACCAAACGACTCAGTTTCCACTGCCTGTCTCAAGTCGGAAATATTGGCTCTGACAAAGACATATTTTTTTGAATTAACGGCATCAGTAATTTTCGCCTCAACATTGACCAGTGACGAATTCGAAATTAAAAATTGGTTTAGATTATTTTCAGCAATCACTTCGTTCAAAATCGAAGTCGGATTTTCATCGGGAAAAATCGTCAGGATATTTTTTTCTATCGCCGGTGGAAATCGAAATGGCAGAAGCGAGGCAAAAACTGAGATTTTTTTAAATATCTTGCCGTCGGATAAAATTCTTAGCGCCAGATTTTGAAGACAAACGTTGCCAAAATTTAAAATCAAAACACCATCATTATTTTCAATTTCCAAATTCAATTCGCTTGAAATGCTAATTTTTTCATCAGCAATTCCGCTTGATCCTGCCAATTTTTTGATTGCCGATATTGTGTTGTTGGATAATTTATCTTTAGTGTCGGCAAAAATCAAAAGGCGTGAGTTAAGAGTTGAAATTTTCTTAATAATTTTTTCAAGACACGGATTTTTTTCAAAACTGTTTTCAAAAAGCATAGCGGCAATTTTCTCTTTTTCCGGCAAAATAATTCGACCGGATTCGAGTGACGCTTGGTTTGATTTCGCAGTCGCGTTTTTTAGCGACTCCAAAATCTGAAAAAAGAAATTTTGACAGAGTAAATTAAAAACCTCCGGATTTGCACTGTGAATTGCATTGCCGGCAAAATTCTGGCTATAACCCCAGCTGTCAATTGTTAAAAATACGATTGGATTTATTTCTAATTTGGTCATATTGGGTTAATTATTATTTTGAATTGAAATTGACGAGTCGTTGCTGACGATTTTCCGCAGATTACTGCCGACAATTCCCGACCGACCGGCGATTAGCGATGCGGCTGTCATTTCCTCCGGTTTTTCGATTTTCATAATTTCCAAAATCGTCGGCGCAATATTGCAAAGCGCGCCGTTAAATTTCAATTGGATCCCTAGAAAGTGAATATCTTTCGAGACGATCACAAACGGAACCGGATTTGCGGTGTGCTCGGTTTGCGGTTTGCCGGTCGCCGGGTTGATCATCTCCTCGGCATTTCCGTGGTCGGCGGTGATTATTGTCAGATAATTTTTTGCCGAAAGCGCAACAATTAATCGGCCGAGACATTGATCAACTGACTCAACTGCCTGGACGGCGGCGGAAAAATTTCCGCAGTGTCCGACCATGTCGGCATTGGCGTAATTTATAACCAGAAAATCAAAATTATAATTCAGAGCGGCGATCGTTTTGCTGGTCAATTCCATTGCGCTCATTTCCGGCGTCAAGTCGTAAGTCAAGACCTTCGGCGACGGCTGCAAAATTTGCTTCTCGCCGGCAAACGGTTTCAAATTTCCGCCGTCAAAAAAATAGGTGACATGGGCGAATTTTTCCGTTTCGGCGCTGTGGTATTGAGTTAAATTATTTTGGCTTAAAACTTCAGCCAGCGAATTTTTGATTATCACCGGTTCAAAGGCCTGGATGCCGAGCGGATTCGGATCACGGGTGACAAAAGTCAAAAAATATAAATTTTTCAGAATTTTTCGGTCCGGCATTTGCTTTATTGGACCGCCGACAAACGCCTGCGAGATCTGTTTTGCTCGGTCGGGACGAAAATTGAAAAAGATGACGGCATCATTGTCATCAATAGTCACTTTCTCACCACCCTCCGGAATGATAGTTTGCGGCTCGATAAATTCGTCATTAATATTTTTAAGATAACAGCGAGAAATTGCCTCGCGAACGGTTTTTGAAACTTCCGCTTCGCCCTTGGTCAGCGAGTTGTAAGCCCGCGAAGTTCGGCCCCAATTTTTATCTCGGTCCATGGCAAAAAAGCGACCGCAGATACTGTTAATCTGGCCGATACCGATTCTTTTCGTCTCCGCCGTTATCTTTTCAAAAATTGACAAAGCCGAGGTTGGATCGGAATCGCGGCCATCGGTGAATAGATCAAGACAGACCCTAGCTATTCCGTTTTGTTTCGCCATCTGTAAAAGTTTATAGAGGTGATTCAGACATGAGTGGACGATACCGTTGCCAGCGAGACCAATGATGTGCAAACGCGAATTATTTTTCTTCACATGTTCAAAAGCGGCGAGAATTTTTTCGTTCTTGAAAAACTCGCCATTTTCAATTTGACGATTAATATAGGGCAAGTCCTGCGGCACGACTCGACCGGCGCCGATGTTTAGGTGTCCGGTCTCGGAATTTCCACCGGTGCCAGCAGGAAGTCCGACCGCTTCGCCTGAAGCCAGAAGCTCGGTTTTGGGAAAAGTTCGCCACCAAAAATCAAAGTTCGGTTTTTTAGCGCTAGAGATCGCATTTCCACCCCAAACCGGGCCAATTCCCCAGCCATCCAAAATAATAAGCGCAACTTTTTGTCTTGTCTCGTTCAAAATCCCTCCGAATTAATGAGTCGCTTCACTTACTATTATATAGTATCTATCTACGATATGGAATCCAACCTGCTCTGCCACCTCCGAGGTGGCAGAGCAGGTTGGATAATAAAAAAACTCCGACCCGAAGGTCAGAGCTTGAATATAAAATCGCTACTTCGTGATCTGGTGCAGATTGCTTCCATCAAGATCACAGCTGTAGATATTTCTGGTGCCATCTTTGCGCAGAGAAACATAAACCGACGGACTGTCGAAGTCGGGGTAATAGATTTCCAGAAATTCGTCGTCGTTGGTGTTCAAGAATCTTTGGCCGGGAACAAGATGGTAGCCGTAAAGAATGGCATTACTGCTGTTGGGAACCAGTATTCCGTTCAGAATCTGCCAATGCTTTGTTCCCTCATTGTAGTATCCGTAAAGGATTTTGCAGTTTGCGGTCGGATCGCCGCTGCAATTATCAATAGCTTCAATTCCGGAACATTCGCCGCGGATCGGATTGGTCAGGGGAAAGAACTTCTGTGTTTGTCCATCAACAATCCAACAAACAAGTTGCTTCTTGCCACTTTTGAACTCGATTTTGTCGGTTAAAATCCGCCAGATTCGCGGTCCGGGATTGGAGACGACAACCGGAATAGCTGGTTTCAACCAACCAAATTTATCATTGATGTCATCTGTATTGTCAACTTTGCCATGTTGCACTGCTGGAATATCATTGAATGCATTGCTGCGATCAACAACCACACTATGTCGGAAATCAAACGCCCGCCAACCTGATTGATCGTCAACATAGGGCGCGTAATCCGTTTCGCTATGCCAGGGCAAAATCGTAAAGTCGTGAGGAATGGTATACATTCTGCCCGCCTGATTCTCAGTCAAATGAAATAGTGCTGTCTCTAACTCGTTGTGCAGTTTGAAGTAGATGCTGTCGCCGGGACCGGCAAAGATCTGACTAACGATATTGCTCTTGGGAACTTTGAACACCATCTTTTGATTTTGACCATCAAGATCGGCGGCCATAATCCAAGAGTTGGCAGCTGAATCGCGAAGATAGAACAGGCGATTGTTGGTTGCGGCCGCCATGTAGTGTTCGTAGCCACAGGAATATCTGGTCGGCGAAAAGGTCCTGATCCAAGCGATCGGATCATACCAGTTTGCATAACACTTTATGCCGTGAAATTCTGTTGCCGCCGGTAGTGGAAGCTTTTGCATCCCAAAACCGTTCGTTGGGAATTGGTCCGGAAAGTTGACATTGTAGTAAATGCCGAAATGAAGATGATTACCAACCGCCCAAAAACCGATTTTGCCGATGACCTCGCCCTTGCTGACTTTTTCACCGATTCGATAGGAACGAACTTCATCGTCGTTCAAATCAACGCCGTCTTTCACCGGCCGACGCAAATGTCCGTAAATTGCGTGGAAACGGTAGCCACTTGTGGTGATGTGTTCGATGATTATCGCGAAATTGAGAAATTGGCCGTTATCATCCCAGCCGGTCGGCGAACAAACAACGATTTTGCCATCGGCGATTGCTCTAACTGGCGTCTCAATCGGGCACATTATGTCCTGTCCGCAATGCCAAAATTTGGCGTCCTTGAAGTAATCATCGCCGGCCAGACCGAAGCTGTATTTCGAATTTGCGACATACTTTTCATCTACTGGCGGACAAAATCCAGTCGAATATTCGGCAAAGGAAATCGAACAAATCGCCAGCAAAATCACAACGACTGCAATCGTTCGCATCGTGCCACCTCCGAGTTTGTACGAGCTTTTGTCCGGCGATATCTCACCGAACAAACTAGCTTAATAGTAGCAGATATCCTTTTATTTTGCAAGAGTTTTTTTATCTTAACTTACTATGGAATATCGTCGATCGACGATATTCCATAGTCGAGACAGAGTGAATAGGAATAATTGTTCGTTGCAAAATGGGCGAAGAAATGCTACTATTATATAGTGTATAAGCCGAAGTGGTAGAATTTCAACTGGGCCGATCGACCTTTGGTCGGGAAAAGTGCTATAGGAGGCAAAATTTCAAAATTGGTGCGATTGGAATAAATTTGCCGAGGTGGCGAAACTGGTAGACGCGCAGGTCTCAAACACCTGTGGTCGCAAGATCATGCGGGTTCGACCCCCGCCCTCGGCACCACGAGCGTAGCTCGAACTAAAAACCCAAAGTGAAAAACTAAAAGCTTTAGTAGCCACTCCGTGGCTGGATTATTAGTTTTGAATTTTGAGTTATGGTTTTTCACTTTTCGCTTTAAACTTTAAATTGTTATGATTTCCGAGAAAGAACTCGAACAACTTTTTATCGTCTCTCGCCGAAACAAAGAGAGTAAGGTCAGAAAATTTTTTCAGTTTCTGGCTTTTTTTGTTCTGATTTTTTCGATAATATATTTCACTTTAAATTGGTCGGCGCTATCAAAAAAACTTGGTTTTTGGTATCACGACCAATTCACCGGCGGCATCGCCGACATCCCTCCTAACTCCTGGTCGGTAGCCGATTTATCGAGAACAACTCCGAGCGAAATAAAAATTGAACTGCCGAATATCGCCAATAATTCCTTGTCAATTCCCAGTATTAATCTAGGCGCACCGATTACTTTTGGTGTCGCTGATAACGAAAAAGATATTCTCAGTAGCTTGAAGAACGGCCTGATTCAACTTCGCGGAACCGCCGTTCCCGGCGAAGTCGGAAATATTTTTATCACCGGTCATAGCTCAAATTTTCCCTGGATTAAAAGCGATTACAATTCGGTTTTTGCACTTTTGGATAATGTCGTCATCGGGGATCGAATCTTGATTAAATATCAAAACCAAAATTATCTCTATGAAATCGCCGACAAAAAAATCGTCCCGCCCAGCGATACTTCGGTTGTCAACTCACATGGGGACGATTCAACTTTAACTCTTTCGACCTGCACGCCGGTTGGCACCAGCTTAAATCGGCTGATCGTTTTAGCCAATCAAATTTTACCCGACCCTTTGACCAACACACCGTTTGTGGCGGAAAAAATCAACCAGATGCCGGAAGGAGTGAGGTAAATCAATTATTCTAATTATACTAATTGACCTAATTATTCCCTGCCCACCGATGTCGGCGATGGCAGGCGGGTAAAAAAATCCCAATTTTGAAGCATTGGTGCTTGGTGCTTCTTTAGATCAATTAGGATAATTAGCACAATTAGAATAATTTAATTTATACTGGCTTTTTTATAGCTTGTTCCATCTTTATACAAGAGATCAGAACCATCCCAGGAAAATAGAAAATGGGTTGGGTTTGCTGATGATAATTTGACTAGAAGCTGATCATTTGTTCCGCTTCTTTCGATGATTCGAATTTCATCGCCCTTTTGATAGCCGATATAATTATTGCCCGGATACCAGATTACACCGGTGATCGGGGAGGAAAATCTGGTCACTAAATTTTCACCGTTCCAGATTTCGTAACTATTGGCTGACAATCCCCCCTGCGGATTAGAAATTAGTGAATCATTCGGTGAATCAATTGAGGCAATTGTTCCCGTATCACTAACATCAGAGATTTTTGCAGATGAACGAAAGAGAGTAATACTTTTGTCGGCGAAAACCATATCGTCGGTTATTTTTGCTGATGTTGTCCATGAATTGTAGCCGAATTTGTTTACCTCGACGTCGTAAAAACCGGCATAAAAATTATCGGAGAAAGACGAGCCGTGGGCGATTAGTTTGCCGTCAAGATAAACATCGGCATCCGAAGGAGAGAAACTCAAATAAATCATACCGGTGTGACGGAAGCTAAAATTATTCCAGTTGATTTTGTAGCCAAACGCGTAATAAATCAGGTAGAGCGAAATGACAGCGATTAATAGAGTCATCAGGGTTTGGCCGATAATTATCTCCCAAATTCTTTCGCGCCGAGTCCGGTGCTTAAAATTATTCATACAATTATTGTAGCTGATATTGAAAAAAATGCCAAGATGCGGTATAATAACAATAGAAATTACAAAACCATAATGGCGAATGACGAACAAATGAATTAAATCTAAATGACTAAATTTTTGATCATTTAAGCATTCACTAATTTATTCGTCATTCTTAATTCGGATTTTTTGATACACATATTCTTAATTTTATAATCATGGCCAAATTTATTGTCACTGGTGGACAAAAACTTGAGGGTGATTTTGTCGTAGCCGGAGCCAAAAATGCGGCGCTTAAGATGATTGCCGCATCAATTATGATTCCCGGCCGGACAACGATTTACAATGTTCCGCGGATTATTGATGTTCTTAAAATGATTGAAATTATTGAAAGTTTGGGTGGCAAAAGCCAGTTTGTCGGAAATACTTTGACGGTTGATGCCAGCGAAATTAATTCTTCTCAACCTAACAACAACGCAATTCAGCAACTTCGTGGTTCGGTCGTTATTATCGGTCCGCTACTTTCGTTGTTTGGTAAAGCCGAATTCGCCCAGCCAGGCGGTTGCCTAATCGGTGCACGACCGATTGACACCCATCTGAATGCCTTCAAATCGATGGGGGCTGAGATAAAATACTCCGGCGAGCATTTTCAGATTGCGACTGATGATGATTTCAAAACCGGCGACAAGGTTGTCGTTTTGGAGGAAATGTCGGTGACAGCAACCGAGAATGTAATGATGGCTTCGGTTTTGCGCTCGGGAAAAACCCGGATTGAAATCTGCGCCGCTGAGCCGGAAATAGCCGACTTGGCCGAATTTTTGAACAAAGCCGGGGCAAAAATTTCCGGTGCTGGAACCAACACAATTGTGGTTGATGGTGTTGAAAAACTTCAACCAATCGAGTATGCCGTGATGCCAGATCGAATTGAGGTCGGAACAATTGCGATCGCCGCTGCAATTACTGGCGGCAAGGTTCGAATTAAAAATATTATTCCAGCACATTTACAAATCGTTTTAAATAAATTCCGCGCCTGCCATCTTGATTTTGAAATCGAAATGATTGACGAAAAATTCGCCGATATGATCATCAACCAAAAAACAAAATTACAAGCGCCGGAGACCAAGTGGGTTGATACCCGTCCTTACCCCGGTTTTCCGACCGATTTGCAGCCGCCGTTTGTGGTTTTAATGACTCAAGCCGCCGGTCGGACAAAAGTTTTTGAAACCATTTTTGAATCGCGGTTTGATTATGTCAAATGGCTTAGTGTTATGGGGGCGAAAATCGAAATCGAAAGCCCACACATTGTTGAAATTGAAGGCAAAACAAAACTTCACGGAGAAATGATCGAGTCAACCGACCTCCGCGGCGGAGCGGCATTGATTTTGGCAGCACTTTGTGCTGATGGCGAAACTGTGATTAATAATACTAATTATGTTGACCGCGGTTATGAAAATTTTGACGAACGACTAAAAAAACTCGGAGCGAAAATCGAAAGGGTTGAGTAATGGCAAATCGAATCGCAATTGACCTCGGCACAACCAATGTTTTAGTTTATCTGCCGAAAAAGGGGATTGTCGTTGATGAGCCGTCGGTTGTCGCTCTTCAAGCTGAAAACAATCAAATCGTTGCAATCGGTGAAGAAGCAAAAAATATGATCGGCAGAACGCCGGAATCAATTGTTGCCGCCCATCCGCTGAAAGACGGCGTCATTGCCAACTACAATATCTCCGAAGCGATGCTCCGCCATTTTATCAACCGTGTCTCCGGCAAAATCCGCTTCACTCGGCCAGAGGTGATGATCGCAACTCCGGTCGGAATTACCTCAACCGAACGCCGGGCAGTAATTGACGCTGTGATTTCCGCTGGCGCCAAACAGGCCTATTTAATTAAGGAGCCGATCGCCGCCGCACTTGGAGCCGGCGTCCCGATCGCCGCGCCTTCGGGAAATATGATAATTGACATCGGCGGCGGGACAACCGAAGTTGCGGTAATTTCATTGGGCGATGTTGTCGCCTCGACCTCTGTTCGCGTTGGCGGCGATAAAATTGATATCGCAATTTCAAATTATGTTCGAAAAAAACATAATTTAATTATCGGTGAACAAACCGCCGAAGAGACTAAGAAACGTATCGGTTCGGCGATCGAGCCGAAAAAGGAGCAAAAGATGGAGGTTTCCGGCTCGAACGCCATCACCGGACTGCCGGAAAGTTTAGTTTTGACATCATCCGACATTGTCAAAGCAATTAAACCGCCGCTTTTAGAGATAATCAACGCCGTCAAAAGTGTTTTGCAAAAAACCCCGCCGGAGCTGGCGAGCGATGTGATGGACAAGGGAATTATTATTACCGGTGGCGGCGCGCTGTTGGAAAATATTGACACACTTCTAACCAAAGTCACCGGCGTACCGTGTCAAGTTGCCGAAGATCCGCGCTTTTGCGTCGTCAAAGGTGCCGGCATCGCCGTCGAACATTTGGACGCTTACAAAAAATCAATTTTATGGGCAAGGGAATGATGAAAATTCAAAATGCAAAAATCAAAGATCAAAATGTTGGTCGGCACTGCCGTGCCGGGGTTTTGTTCTTTATATCTTTTTTGCCTGTCATTTTTTGCGTTAGCTTACCCTGTGGGGATTTTTGATATTTAATTTTTGATTTATGACAATTGGAATTGACGCTTCCAGAGCGATTAAATCAAATCGAACCGGAACCGAAAATTACTGCCGTAATTTGATTTTGGCGATTTTGAAAATTGCCGGTGATCAGAGAATCAGATTATATTTTGCTGACGAACCGACAAGTGTGTTCAAAAATTTGCCGAAAAATTTTGAAACGAAAGTCATCAAGCGGAAAAAATATTGGACACAAATCGGATTGTCGCTGGAAATTTTGAAAAATCCACCGGATGTTTTGTTTGTACCGGCACATATTTTGCCGCCGATTACAGCAAAAAAATCAGTTGTCACAATCCATGATCTCGCCTGGAAATATTTTCCCGAGGCCTACTCCGCTAGTGAGCGACGATTGCAGGATTTGGCGATCCGTCGCGCGATCAAAAAGCATGCCGATATAATAGTATATAGCGAATCAACGGCGAGCGATTTAAAAAAATTTTATAAATTTGATGATAAAAAAATTCATTTTGTGCCGATGGGATTCGAGCCTCGTCATTGCGAGGAGGAACGACGAAGCAATCTGCCGACTAATAAAGATTGCCGCGCTTCGCTCGCAATGACAAACCAAAAGTATATTCTATTTGTCGGCCGATTGGAAGCTAAAAAGAATATACTAAATTTAATTGAATCGTATAAATTATTACGCCAGGAAAGAAAAATTTCAGAAAAATTGGTTCTGGTTGGAAAGCCGGGATTTAGATACGACGAAATAAAAAAAATGATTGACTCGGCTGGGAAAATCAAAAATGATATAATCGAGACCGGTTTTGTTTCAGATGACGAATTATCAAAACTATACAAAAACGCGTCGGTTTTCGTTTTCCCCTCACTTTACGAAGGTTTTGGCTTTCCGATTCTCGAAGCTTTTGCCGCCGGCACGCCGGTTGTCACATCAAACACCTCGTCAATGCCGGAAGTTGCTGGCGATGCCGCAATTCTCGTCAATCCGAAAAAACCGTTTGAAATCGCCGCCGCCATCAGCCAAATTTTAAACAAACCTCGCTTGCGCGACGATTTAGTCAAAAAAGGATTTGCCCAATTGAAAAATTATGATTGGAATATTTGTGCCAAAGAAACCTTGAAAATCCTCACAGGAACGGACGACAAATTTTCCTAATGACCAAAAACTAATTCCGCTGGATTTTATTCATCTTTAGTTATTAGAGATATTCGCCATCCGTTCTTGAAATGGAGCATTTATGCGAGTTGCTATCATCCACGATTATCTAACCAAGCTTGGTGGTGCCGAAGAAGTTTTGAAAGTTCTTCACAAACTTTATCCGACGGCGCCGATTTTTACTTTGCTTTATGACAAAACCGGAACCAAAAACCAATTTGAAAATGGTTATGATATTCGGCCATCAAATTTACAGAAATTGCCTCGCGCGATCAGAAATCGGCAAAAACTTTTGCTTTCGCGTTTTCCAAAAGCGATTGAAAAATTTGACCTTTCGGGATTCGATGTTGTAATTTCGTCCAGCAATTCTTTCGCCCATGGCGTAATAACAAATCCCAAAACTTTGCACATCACCTATTGCTACTCGCCGACGCGCTATCTTTGGGATTGGGCGCCGCAATATTTGAAGGAAAATAATATCGGCTTCGGTGCCGCCGGCATTTTCATCAGAAATCTTTTATCGAAAGTCCGTCTTTGGGATTTTAATGCGTCAAAACGAACTGATGAATTTATTGCGATTTCCAAAACTGTTGCAGCGCGAATTAAAAAATATTATCGCCGCGATTCTACAGTTATCTATCCGCCGGCGGCGACCCGAAAATATCTGGATAATGATCGCAAAGTCGAGGATTTTTATTTGATCGTTTCTCGACTTTCACCATACAAAAATATCGATCTGGCGATTCGAGCTTGCAATCAGCTAAAAAAGAGTTTATATATAGTAGGCGAGGGAGCCGACAAAAAACGGCTGGAAAATTTGGCTGGTCCGACGATAAAATTTCTCGGCTGGCAAACCGATGAAACAAAAATTGAACTTTTCAAACATGCCCGTGCATTTATTTTCCCCGGAGAAGATGATTTCGGCTTAACACCGGTTGAATCAATGGCCGCTGGCCGGCCGGTAATCGCTCTGAATTCCGGTGGCTCAACTGAAACCGTTGTTGCTGGGAAGACCGGAGAATTTTTCGATGACGCAAAAAATCCGAAAGATTTGATTGATGCGATAAATCGTCTAGAAAAAAATTATTCAAATTATTCTATTGAAAATTGTCAATCCCAAGCCGGTAAATTCTCAACCGAAATTTTTATCAAAAACTTTTCCGAATTCGTCAATGAAAAATACAAAACATTCAAAAAGAAATGACCAAGCGCAAGAAAGTTAAAATTTTAAACATTCCGATTGATACTTTTAAGAAAAGTGAAGTATTGGAATTTTTGGAAGAAAAAATCGGACAAAAATCAATCGTTAAAATCGCCACCGTCAATACTGAATTTTTAATGACGGCAACTTGGCGTGAAGATGTTAGGGCGATGTTGGACGCAACGACGCTGAATTTGGCTGACGGCGTCGGCGTTCTTTGGGCGGCGAAATTTTTATCGCTGAAATTACCAAAAGAAAAGTTCTGGCGAATCATTGTCGGGATTCTAAAATTAAAATTGTCGCTCATGGCAATCACATTTTATCCAAAATATTTGTGCCGGCCGATTCCGGCGCGTATTTCCGGCTCCGATTTTATTTATGATTTATCAAAATTCGCGGCCAAAAATAGTTTATCGCTTTTCTTTTTGGGCGGTGAGCCGACAGTTGCCGAACAGGCAGCATTAAAACTTCAAACTGATATTTTAAATTTAAAAGTTGCTGGTACTTACGCTGGCACACCAAAAGTTGAGGACGAGGAAAAGATCGTTGAAATTATTAAAAATAGTCAAGCCGATATTATTTTCGTCGCCTACGGTGTTCCAAATGAGGAATTGTGGATTAATCGAAATCTCAAAAAAACCGCAGCCAAAATCGGCATCGGTATTGGTGGAACTTTTGACTTTCTCGCTGGTCGCCGAAAACGAGCACCGAGATTTTTTCGGACAATTGGACTTGAATGGTTTTGGCGCCTAATTCTCGAACCCCGACGCCTTCGCCGCCAACTCGCCCTACCAAAATTTATTTATCAGATTTTCAAATTAAAAATCTTCACCAATTAATTCTCATAATTTACATTTTATTTGGGTTGCAATATCACTAAATACAAGTGATCACTTAAATACAGTGATATGAAAAAACAAAAAATTGCTGAGAGTGCTAAAAATATTACAATAGAGATTCTCGAAGCTCTTGACACTTTTCTTGGCGCATTTCTTCTTTCAGCTGGGAGTAGTCGTCGTTTGTACCGAGAACTTAACAAGCAACGACCGGACATTGACCGTGACACCTTCTATCACAATCTGCACAGCATGAATCGTCGAAAATTAATTAATTACGATCATCATTCAGATTCTGTAGAATTTACAAATAAGGGTCTATTGAAAGTGGTAGAAAAAGTCTGTAAAAAATTCCCAAATGATAAAATTTTTAGATTTGTTTCTTTTGATATTCCGGAGGATTTCAGCACAAGGCGCGACAAATTTCGTTCGACGCTAAAACGAATCGGATTTAAGAATGTTCAGAAAAGTTTGTGGGTAATAAACAAGGATGCAAGTTCCGTGGTCGAAATTGCTGCTTACGAATGTCAAGTTGAGAAATATATTTCATATATCGTTTCTGCTTCCAGTGATATTGACGGTATCCTAATCAAAATGTTTAGGGAATAACATATCACTATATACACGCGATCACTTAAATGCAGTGATATAAATGTTGGATTTAGACCCACACAAGGGCTTGACAAATAAATATGAAATTTGCTACAATTAATTTGTAAACATGGTGGCCGCGCGGTCACCATTTTCTAAAAATATAATGAAAGGGAGTGAAATGAAGGAAGAAAAGGGACAATTTATGCAAGCGATCGAGGATTTGTGCGACGAAAAAGGTTTGGATCGTGACACGGTGATCGGCACTGTTGAAGCGGCGCTGGCGGCAGCTTATCGAAAGGACTATGGTCGTCCGCGACAGATGATTCGGGCAAAGCTTGATCCGAAAACCGGCGAAGCCGAGATGTTCAAAATCACAACCGTTGTTGATGATGAGGAATTTGAAAATCCTGAAGCAGAAATAATTCTAGCCGACGCCAAAAAAATTAAAAAAACGGCAAAAATCGGCGACGAATTTGTTGACGCTCTGCCAAAAGAGGAAACTTTCGGTCGTATCGCCGCTCAAACCGCCAAGCAAGTTATTATCCAAAGGATCCGCGAAGCCGAACGAGAGCTGATTTTTTCCGAATACAAAAATCGGGAGAACACCGTTGTCAACGGCAATGTTTCGCAAATCGAAGGTCGAAATGTCATAATCTCCCTTGGCAAAGCCAATGCTATTTTATTTCCCTCCGATCAAATCAATAGCGAAAAATATTATGTCGGAGGGCGACTGAAAATTTTAATTAAAGAGGTTGAGCAAACTTCACGTGGTCCACAAATTTTGGCTTCACGAACAGCCGAGGGTCTTATTAAGGGCTTGTTCGAACTTGAAGTTCCGGAAATTGCCAACGGAACGGTTGAAATTAAAGCTATCGCTAGGGAAGCCGGTTCGCGAACAAAAATGGCAGTGATTGCGACTGATGAAAATATTGACCCTATCGGCTCCTGCGTCGGTCAGCGCGGCTCTAGGGTTCAATCGGTTCTGTCGGAAATCGGCGAGGAAAAAATTGACATCATTTTGTGGGACGAGGATTTGGAAAAATTTATTGTCAACGCCCTTTCGCCGGCGAAATGTTCGAAAATTGTTCTTTCGTCAAAAGATAATAAAGCAACGGTTTATGTTCCGGAGGACAGTTTATCCTTGGCAATCGGCAAAAACGGCCAAAATGTTCGGCTGGCATCAAAACTTAGCGGCTGGGGAATTGACATCGAACGAGCGGAGGATAAAAATTCCGACGACGATGAAGTTGTCAATGATGCCGAAAAAACTCCCAGGAAAAAAACAGCCAAAGTTAGTAAAAAGAAAGTATCAAAGAAATCCAAAAAGATCACCGATTCCGAGGAATAGATTTTTATTTTGAGTTTTGAATTATAATTTTTCCGTCTAGGCTCGGCCTAGCCGAGACCGATCATTTTTAGTTTTAAACTTTAAATTTTCATGGACAATATCTTTCGAAAATTTTCCGGAAATTTGCGCAAGATTCTGACATTGGCGGAGAAAATCGCCCATGATTCTGGACGACCGCTGGAAAGCGAGGATCTGCTTTTGGCCATTGTTTTGTCAAAAGGTACTCTAGCAAATGATATTTTGACTAATTTTGATATTCTGCCGGAGAAAGTCCAGATTGTCGCCAAATTGGTTTCGAGTCAATCACAAAAGGAGTCCGATCGGGGAATATCAAAAAATGCCAAATCGGTAATCCAAAAAACCTTGAAAATCGCCAGTGATTTCGGCCACTTAAATGTTGACGCCGAACATTTGCTTTTGGCGCTAATCTCTGATCCAAAATTAAATTCCTACAGCATAATCGAACGAATCGGCGCCGATCCGAAAAAAATTAAGGAACAAATCGAAGCGATCTTTTCCGAAATTTCAAAGGCCTTCTCGCCTGAGTCGCTGGGAATTCTTGGTGCGACAGGAGGGATTCCCGGGGTTAATTTCGGCAGTTTAAATGCTGACGATGAATTTTTCGAACCCCAAGGTCGGACGACAACCAAAGAGAGCCAAAAATCTTTAATTGAATTATATACCGTTGATTTAACCGCGGCGGCGGAGAGAAATAAACTTGATCCGGTTATCGGACGCGAGTCGGAAATCGAACGGCTGACCCAGATTTTATCGCGTCGAACGAAAAACAATCCGCTTCTGATCGGCGAACCGGGTGTCGGAAAAACGGCGATAGTCGAGGGTTTGGCGAAAAAAATATCGTCTGGCGATGTTCCGACGACTTTAATTGGCAAAAAAGTTCTATCACTTGATGTCTCTGGACTTTTGGCCGGTACAATTTACCGCGGACAATTTGAGGCCCGTCTGAAAAATTTGCTGGCGGAAATTTTAAAGATCGGCAAAGTGATTCTTTTCATTGACGAAATTCACAACACGATCGGCACCGGATCGGCTGATGGCTCACTTGACATCGCGAATATGTTAAAGCCGACACTAACTTCTGGTGAAATCAATTTCATCGGTGCGACAACGATCGAGAGTTATCGAAAATATCTGGAAAAAGATCCAGCTTTCGAGCGACGGTTTCAAGTAATAAAAATCGAAGAACCGACGGTGGAAGATACAATAAAAATTATCCGCGGACTCAAAAGCAAGTACGAAAAACATCACGGAGTCAAAATCTCTCCGGATGCAATTGAGGCAGCAGCGGTTTTATCGCAAAGATATGTCGCCGATCGATTTCTGCCTGACAAAGCCGTTGATCTAATTGACGAAGCGGCGGCGGCAACTAATGTCGCTTCGCCCGAGGGAACAAAAATCAGTAAATTGAAGAATAAATTAATCGAAATCCAAACAAAAAAAGATGAATCCGTAGTAAATGAAAATTATGAAGCAGCAACCAATTTCCGCGAGATTGAAATTAAAATTATTGACGAAATCTCCAAGCTGGAAGCGGGAATTTCCAAAGAGAAACAGAATTTAATAAGCGCCAGAGACATCGCCAGAGTCGTCGCCAAATCAACTGGGGTAAAAATCGAAAACCTAACTTTGGACGAACGGCAAAAATATCTGGAACTTGAATCAAAATTAAAAAAAAATGTCATCGGTCAGGAAGAGGCGATCGGAATAATCGCCAACTCGATTCGCCGAAATCGCGCCGGGGTCTCCGACCCGAAACGACCGATCGGATCTTTTTTATTTCTTGGTCCGACCGGCGTCGGCAAGACATATTTAACAAAACAATTGGCAGGTATTTTGTTCGGCTCGGAGGAAAATTTGATTCGAATTGATATGTCGGAGTTCGCCGAACGCCACAATGTTTCCCGGCTTGTCGGCGCGCCGGCCGGCTATGTCGGCTATGACGACGGCGGCCAACTGACTGACGCAATTCGGCAAAAACCTTATTCAATAATTCTTTTCGACGAAATTGAAAAGGCCCACCCCGATTTCTTCAACATTTTATTGCAAATTTTGGATGATGGAATTTTAACTGATGCCAAAGGCCGAGCGGTAAATTTTCGCAACACGATTATTGTTATGACTTCAAATCTTGGGACCAAAGAACTTTCGAGTCAGCATGACATTGGTTTTGGGGTTGAAGCAAAATCCGATGACAAAATTGCTTACGAAAAAATCAAGGAGAAAGTTCAAGATTCAGTAAAAAAAGAGCTCCGTCCGGAGTTTGTCAACCGCCTTGATTCGATCGTTGTTTTTCGCTCACTGGCTGAAAGCGCAATCAACAAAATAGTAGAGCTGAATTTGCAAACCCTAGTTAAGCGATTAAAAAAACAGAATATTGTTCTAAAAATTTCCAAAGAAGTTGTTGCACATTTGGCGAAGGCCGGTTACTCGGATGAATTTGGAGCTCGACCGATTCGCCGGATAATTTCGGACCAACTTGAAAATCAGATCTCTGAAAGTATAATCTCGGAAAGATTTGTTTCCGGCGACAAAATTTCCGCCAAGGTTCTTGGTGATAAAATTATTTTGACCAGATGAAAAATGATTCCAATCATTTTTCATCCCGAGCGAAGTCGAGGGATCTTTCCGATAAAATGATACCGTCATTATTTGAGGAGAATATAAAACCTTTGGTCTCAAAATTTGCCGCAAACGAGAAAGAAAAAATTGCCGAAGCTTTTCGTTTTGCCAAAAACGCGCACTTGGGGCAAAAACGGGTCAGTGGCGAAGATTTTATTATCCACCCAGTATTGGTCGCAAAATCATTCATGGAAGTTGGTGCCGACAGCGAAACCGTAATTGCCGCCCTGCTTCATGATGCGATCGAAGACACTTCGGTAACTAAAGATGAGATCAGCAAAAAATTCGGACCAACTGTCGCCGATTTGGTTGATGGTGTAACAAAAATCTCGAGTATAAAAGACAAGGAAAAACTTTTACTTTTGGGTTTTGAAGATAAATTTCAAACCCAAATTGACAACTACCGGAAACTTCTGACCAAAATGGCCGGCGACCCGCGAGTGATCGCAATAAAATTATACGACCGACTTCATAATGTCCAAACTTTGGAGTGGTTGCCGGAAACCAAACGGCAAATTTACGCCAGAGAAACAATAGAAATTTACTCCGTCCTGGCCGAACGGCTTGGTTTTGGTGAGTTAAAGGGAAAATTAAACGACCTATGCTTCGAATATGCCTATCCGCAGGAGTATGATGTTTTCATACAAAGTATTACGATTCCTCGGCAGGAGCGTGAAAGATATATTACCAAAATTATTATGGAAATCAAAAAGCATTTGTTCGAGAACAAAATCAAATTTCAAATTTACGGACGGGTGAAAAGAAATTATTCGCTTTACAGCAAATTGAAAACAAAAAATGGCTATCTCGGTTCGATTTATGATTTGGTAGCAATTCGAATTATCGCCAGTGATGTTGCTGATTGCTACAAAATTCTTGGTTTAATCCACAAAAAATATCCGCCACTGATTCAAAAATTTCACGATTATATCGCCAGGCCGAAAGAAAACGGTTACCAATCACTTCACACCGTCGTTTTCGGACCAGAGAAAAAGTCGTTTGAAATCCAAATTCGAACCGAGGAAATGGACAAAAATGCCGAATTCGGTGTCGCTTCGCATTGGAATTATAAGGAAAAAACAACTTCAAATTTGTCAGAAAAAATCGGTGCCGACTGGCAGGAAGAGTTATCGGACGATGACAAAAATCAAAAATTATTTGCCAATAAAATTTTTGCTTTTACGCCGGTGGGGAAGATTTTTGAACTCCGTCGCGGTGCAACGGTGATTGATTTTGCTTTTTTAATTCACAGCGATTTGGGATTGTCGTGCGCCGGCGCAAAAATCAATGGTAAAATTGCGCCGATTTCTACCGAACTTTTAACCGGTGATGTTGTCGAGATATTAAAAAGTCCGCGACCGAATCCGTCGCGCGATTGGCTCCGGATTGCCAAAACCGGTTATGCCAAAACCAAAATTCGAAAATTTTTCGCCGCTCAAAATCGGCTTGATGATTTGGAAAAGGTTGATGTGTTAAAACCGGTGCAAATTAAAAAACGCCGTCTGACGATCAACCAACAAAATTTCAAAATCACTTTCGAAAACGGCAACTTTCCCTACCGGCTGGCCAAATGTTGCAATCCTAAAAGTTCCGATGATGTCGTCGGCTACATCACCAGCCAAAAAGAAATTTCAGTCCACAAATCTACTTGTTCTGCCTGCAAAAAATTTTTACCTGCTCGAATAGTTCAAGCAAATTGGAGCAAAACAAAAATTAGTTGACAAATATTACGACTTTTGATAAGATGATTTTGCAAATGAAAAAATTTCAGATAACAATTAATCACCATCACAATTCTTTTCTTTTCGGGAAAGGATTGTTTTGCTGAACGATTATTAATCAAGTTCTCAAATCAGCCCCGTCCCGAAAAGGACGGGGCTGATTTTTTTCGGCCTACATTACATTGATGGCGGTGACAATCATGGCCCGGATCGCGATGAAAGTAAAAGCAACTGGATCGAATGTCGCGACCAAAGACGGATGGATCTGCTACCAGTGGCAGTGTCCTTTGTGCAGGAAAGACCACGGCGAATCATGCTATCCCGAAGATCTCGACCGGCAAGAACGATGTTGTGACAGATGCGGTCAACCCGTCAGTATTGTCGGTGTCTGACCGCAAACCAATGGGGCGGAGAAATCCGCCCCAACCGCAATTTGACCAAAATCTACCGATTTGCTACCTTATATATAGTATGTCAAAAGAAAAAAGATTATTCCAAAAACCACGTGGAACACGAGATATCTTGCCGGAGGAATAAGCAATTGCACTACGATAAAAAATCGTATATTTTTTGAGTATCAAGATAGCAAGATGAAAATTACAAGAAAAATAAATATGTCTCCACATATTATTTCAATCGATGATTTTAAGGAAAAGATTGGGGGTTATTCTCCAGAACGAGCGTCTGAATTTCATGCGGAATCAGCAAAATTGGCGGACATAGAGTTTGGTGGGGCGGTAAAAAATACAGCAAATGGCAAAGTTATTTTTCTAGCCGGAGGAAGTGCCTCAGGAAAAACAGAATATTTACACACTCATTTGGTTGATGAAGACGCGGTTATCTTTGATAGCACGTTGTCCAGTCAAGAAGGTGCTAGAATTAAAATTGGAAAAGCAAAAAAATACAACAAGAATATTGAGTTACATTTTGTAATCCCCGATGATGTCAAAAGAGCATTTACTGCTTTTTTGGGCAGAGATAGAAAATTCAACGATGCAGTATTCTATAATACTCATAGCGATTCAAGATCTACTTTGCTCTGGGTTGCTAATAACTACAGTGAAATCACAATCAAGGTAATTGAAAGCTACTACAGAAAAGACAAATTAAAATATAAGGAAATTGAATTAAAAAACAAGGAAGAAACACTTGAATATATTAAGTCAATTCAGTATAATACAAAAGAGATAATAAAGAAAGTGATATCATGACAAAAAAAGACCTTCATCCAAAAAATCCTAACAACCAATACCTTAAGGCTTATTCTGATGCAGTAAAACAAGGTCAAAAAATTCAGCAAGTAATTCCACACAGCAATGGTTGGGCAGTCAAAAAAGTATCTTCAGATAAAGCGTCTGGGGTTTTTAAAAATAAAGATCTCGCAATTTCAAGGGCTTGTAAAATTGCTAAAAACCAAAGATCTGATGTTTTGATTCATAATAAATCCGGCAAAATATCAAAAAGAATTCCCTGTCGAGTTAGATAATTTCTGAATTTTTATTTCTGAGTTAAATTCAATAGATCTATTATAGTATGTCAAACGAAAAAAGATTATTCCAAAAACCACGAGGGACACGAGATATTTTGCCGGCGCAGCAGTCAGCTTGGCGGTTTTTCGAGTTGTCGGCGGAAAATGTTTTATTCGGACTCGGATTTTCCAAAATTGATACACCGATTTTTGAAGATCGGCAAATTTTCGAACGCTCTGCCGGTGCCGGCACAGACATTGTCGAAAAAGAATTATTTTCGATCGAGTCGCGGCGTGACGACGAAGAAAATTCTTATGTCTTGCGCCCTGAGGGAACCGCCGGAGTTGTTAGAGCTTATATTGAAAATGGAATGATGTCATGGCCACAGCCGGTTCGATTATTTTATTTCGGTCCGATGTTTCGTTATGAGCGGCCACAAGCCGGTAGGTTTCGCGAACATCGTCAACTCGGTTTAGAAATTATCGGTGATGCATCAGCTGAGTCGGACTTTTTGTCAATTTTTGCCGCAATAGAGATTCTAAAAAAGTTGTCATTTAACAATATCACACTGGCTATTAATTCCATCGGTTGCCCAAAGTGCCGACCAAAATTCATCGACGGGCTGAAAAAATATTACTCCGCAAAACTAGAAAACCTTTGTGAGGATTGCCGCCGCCGATACGAATCAAACCCGCTTCGACTTTTGGACTGCAAAAATAGTCAGTGTCAGAGTGCTAAAAACGAAACACCAAAATTCGTCAATTTTCTTGATGACGAATGCAAGGAACATTTCGCCGATTTGAAAATTATGCTTGATGATTTTGGAATCAAATACACCATTGACAATTCTTTGGTCCGCGGATTCGATTATTACACCAAAACGGTTTTTGAAATTTCTGCTGGCACTGATGCCAAAAGAGTAAATACTTTTGTCGGTGGCGGGCGGTACGATGGACTGGTTGAAACTTTAGGCGGCGCAAAAACTCCGGCTGTCGGTTTTGGCATGGGCGCCGATCGCGTCGTCGCCGAAATAATTTCATCTGGAGTTAAAATTCCCAAGCCACTTGGTGTCGAAATTTATTTGATTTGTTTTGATAATTCGGCAAAAGAAATGGCAATGAAAGTTTACCGGCAAATTGATGATGCCGAAATTAATATCTTCTATTTGCCTTCTGATGATTCATTATCCAACCAGCTAAAATCTGCCGCCAAAATCGGCGCCGAATTTGCAATAATTATTGGCGAAAATGAAGTTAAGGGAAATCAAATTGTTTTGCGGGATCTAGAAAAAAGTACACAAGAAATTATAAAATTTGATGATATAATACCGTTGATAAGTAAAAGATTGCTTCGTTCCTCGCAATGACAAAACGCCTGAAAAAATGAAATTAAAAATTGAAAAACTTGTCTCTGATGGTTTTGGTCTCGCGCATGCACCCGATGGTCGGGTGATTTTTATAAAAAAAACCTCTCCCGGTGATGTTGTAAATGCTGAAATTTACAAAAAACAAAAGGATTTTGCTTTTGCCAAAGTTGAAAAAATTATTTCGCCGTCTTGTGATCGAATCCTGCCAAAATGTCAGTATTTTGAACCCTGCGGTGGTTGCGATTATCAAATGCTGTCCTCGCAAAATCAACTAAAATACAAAAACGAAATTGTTGCCGAAATTTTACACCGGGCAAAAGTTGATGCTAAACCAGAAAAGATCATCGCCGGATCAAATCAAGAACTTGGGTACCGAAATTCCATTCGATTTATTTTTGAAATCGATGACAAAAATCATATTCATTTAGGTCGTCATAATTATTTGGATGAAAGAAAATTTGTCATCGTTGATAAATGTCTTCTGGCTTCGGAAAAAGTTAATGAAATCGCCCAAGCGATTCGTGACACGATAAACGAAAGTGATGGTGAAAAATCGTCGTTCTGGCAACTGAAAATTCGCCAAGGTTTTGCCACCAATGAAATTATGGTTGAAATAATTACTTCAACCGAAAATCTGCCTGTCAAAAAAGAATTGATTGATGAATTAAAAAAATTCCCGGAAATAAAATCAATTTATCAAACAATTGCCAGCGGAAAATCGCTCAAACATTTGCAACGACGACTTTTGTTTGGCTCATCGCTGATTCACGAAAAAATCGGCGGTTTTATTTTTCAAATTTCACCCGAGTCGTTTTTCCAAACAAATTCTCTCGGTGTCAAAACTTTATACGACAAAATCAAAGAGTTTGCCGACATAAAATTTGGCGACGAAGTAGTTGATTTATTTTGTGGCACCGGTTCGATTGGAATTTATTTGTCAACTTTGGCAAAAAAAGTTGTCGGCGTCGAAATTGTGCCGGAAGCAATTCGCGACGCCCGCGACAATGCCCGACTTAATAAAATTTCAAATTGCGAATTTATCATTAGAGATTCGACAAAATGGATTAAGCAAAATATAAATAAAAAAATCGACAAAATAATTGTTGATCCACCGCGCGCCGGCCTTTCCAAAGATTTAATTTTTGACCTTTGCCTTTTGAATTTTGACTTAATTGTCTATGTTTCCTGCAACCCTGCAACTTTCGCCCGCGATCTAAAAATTTTCGAAAGTAGGGGAGTTGTTGCCACGAATATCCAACCAATTGATATGTTCCCACAGACACATCATATCGAGATAGTAAGTAAGCTGACGAAAATAAAATAATCCACGAATATTAATACGCATATCCCGCGAAGCTTCAGCGAAGTTGGACAAACCCATCATATTGAAATCGTTGGACTTTTAAAAAAACCGGCACTTGAAGTAAATGCCGGAAAATGAATTCTATTGTGGCGAAAAGTCCGGTATTCGTCGACGAACTTCACCAACTAGTCGGTCGCGCCACGTATCGAGACCACCGACCTCTTCGATATGCTTTCGGTGGCGAGCAGTCACAACCGATAGTTGATTGTCTGGAATATTCATCACAAATTCTGCGTACAAAATCGATTGCTTGGTTATCTCACGAAGAACTCTATCACGTTCTTCGACCGAATCCTCTTCACCAGAGTAACAAAGATCAAATATTGGGTGAAGTCCAATATACGCGGTGAACAGAAGCGGATCATCTTCATCATCTTCTGAATCATCGCAAACGCATTTAGGACAATCGGTGAATGCAACTTTGACAACAATCTCTTTCGTATAACCAACAAATGGACCAATCAAAATCAGTGGCGTCGATGGGTCATTGTTCATTCGAATAACATCATCTTCTGGGTCAAATTCGCAATCCTGCGCAGCTATGACATCCATCATGTCCATCTTTGAATCCTCCTCGACAATACGGCGGATTTACAGCATGACAAAATTTTAGCAAATATCAACGTATTTGTCAATAGTTTCGTTTTGCCAATAAAAATGTTTCAACGAAACTTCCGAATTACGCCACGGACTTTGCCTTGGATTGTCACTCGTTTTTTGGCAAAGTGCATCGGTTTCATTGTGCTGTTTGCCGGTTGAAGTCGAATGCCGTTTGGCTCTAAATAATAACGCTTAAGAGTTGCGTTGTCGTTATCAATTAAAGCAACGACGATGTCGCCGTTTCGCGGTGAATTTGATTGCTCGATGATGACATAATCGCCGTCCAAAATTCCATCATCAATCATTGATTCGCCGCGAACACGAAGAGCAAAAGTCCGCCGACCCATCATATCTTTCGGGATGTCAATGGTCTCGTTGGTTCGAATTGCCTCGATCGGTTTGCCGGCATCAATAACACCGGACAAAGGAATTTCAAAAGTATCAATGCCGGATGCAAAAACCGGCGTCAACTGAATTGACCGCGCCTCCATCGCTTCTTTTGTTAAATATCCCTTTTCCTCCAAAATTGAAATATATTCGGCGATTGTCGAGACCGACGATAATTCAAAATAATAGGCGATTTCCCGAAAACTCGGGGCATAACCGTTTTCTGTGATAAATCCGCGAATAAAATCCAGGATTTCTTTCTGCCTTTTTGTTAGTGGCTCCATAATTGCTCCTTCTAGTCGCAATAGCGTAAAACGCAAAGCGAAAAACTAAAAACTATAACTAAAAATATAAAACTATCTTTTGCCCCGCAACGTTAAAATACTAGCGCCAAGAATTTTTGCAATTTCAACAGCTTCGGTTTGAATTTTATAAAAATCAACACTGTGAATCTGGCGAGTATCGGATAAAAGATTCAGCCAAAATAGTGTTTCATTTGCAGATTTTAATGCGTGGCCAAAAAAATTAGTAAAATCTTTCTTACTGCTACCAGCTTGTGCCTCAATAATATTTGCACCGATACTTGTTGAACACCTTATTAGTTGTTTTGCAATAATTTGATTCGTAAGATTCCTTGTGTCGAGGTTATCTATAAATTTAATAATCAAAACTGCAAAATCATATGATCGTTTTTTAGCATTTCTTTGATTTTCATTTTTTGATTCCATTTTTAAATTTTAAGTTATAGTTTTACGCTTTTCGTTTTAAGTTTTAAGCTATTCAATAAACCCGCCATTGAATGGTTCTGCTTTTGTTCCCGGTTTGTTTGATTTTTGTTTGGTCATAAATTTATTTTACCAAACATCGCCCGAACACTGTCAAGAGTTTTTTAAGTATATACTCAAATAATCCTTTGCTGCAAAAGATAATCTATTTGTGTTGACAAAAATTTTCCGATGATATGTATTATATTTGTCGCCTTAACCGGCGAAGAACCCGGTGACTTTTGTCACCAAAACTCGAGGAGGAATAAAATGGTTCCCGAAGAGCTAAGATTCGATAGAATGATTTTAAATTCGTCACACGAATGCTATCCTGGAAACAAGGGTTTCAAACCTGTTGTATTACTCGATAATAATTTATCCGGAGAAATGATCGGTGAATTTCTTGGCTGGGCTATTGATGACGGAAGACATAAAATCATTCGCAACCCAATGTGTCATAATCGTTTTGGCTTGATTTCCGGTCCCTCACCAAAAGCTTTTGTATCCAGTCCGACCGCAATTGGACCGACTACAAGATTTCCAAAAGGAAAAGTTGGCAGTACTGATTCTTACTCTCCGGACGATATATCTTTCGCCCCAGTTCCAATTATTCTTCAAGAAGAAGACAAAATGTTTTTAGGACCGGTCAAGCTTTACAATGCTATTGCGAATTATCTCTGCTATTGTCTCGGTCATAATTGTAATACCGCTCCTGAAGCATTTTATTCGGATGCAAATATCGCCCCATTTGCAAATGAAGTTAAACATGTGTTAGTTTCATTCGGAAGAGCTGAATTGAAAGGCCAAGTTATTTTCTGTATGAGTCAAGAAATCTGGGACCTGAATATCGAATTTCCAAACATTGGGTACTTCTTGTATGAATTAAATCGCGTCGCAACCACTGCGCAAGGTGAACATCAAGAAGCATCCGTTTTGTCCGCTCTTCGTGGATTGTAAATTCTCTCTAAGCCAACCACTCCGGTTGGTTTTTTCTTAGAATTTTGCCTAAGTTGACGATATATACTATAATATAGATGAAATAATAATTCGGATTTGGTCTCGGTTGATCTGTGTCAATCGGTGTATAAAATCCGTGTTCGTAAGGAGGTTCTATGGGGAGTGAAAATCGAAAGTTGATCAAGTTCTCGAATTACAGCTTGTGCATCACGCTACCAGCCAGCTTGGTCCGCCGGCTAAAATGGAAAAAAGGCGACACTGTCAAACTCGTCGCTGACGAAGAAAAAGGCGAGGTTTCAATATCCAAATCGAAAAAAGTTTTGGCGACCAAAAAATCCAAAGCGGAATTGAAATCAGTTGAAAAATCGTTGCCGGCAAAATCCTCCAAATCAAAATCCGACAAAAAATCACGCTGGTAAATCGGAAAGCTCTAAATTCTAAATCCCGAGCTCTAAACAAATTCAAATATCAAAATTCCAAATTTGGTTTTTTTGTATTTATTTTTGCTGTTTATTTAGGGTTTAGTGCTTAGGGTTTTGAGCTTCCATTCTATTTTTGCGAACTTTTTGCTAAAATAGAATGGTAAAGGAGGGAATTTGGGAATTGCCGACGACATCAGGCCAAAAAAATTTCAGCGGGTTTCTGATCGCCGAGAGAAAAAATCCAAAGCGGAGAAAGACCCGAAGGAAGAGGCGGTTCACGAGCTATTTTCAAAAAAAGATAGTGGCGATTTTTTTGCTGATACGCCAATTGGAGAAAAAACACCGGCGAAAGCCAAAGTTGAAACTAAGACAAAAGATATTGGGCAGGAGAAAAAAGGTTTTGGTTGGTTTTACACAACGATAATTATTCTCGTGATTTTGATCTTGGCAACGATTCTGATTTGGCAAAATTTCGACACACTGAAAAGCTACTGGAACGGGAGTCATAAAAATAAAAAAGATGCTAATTTGAATCAGATTCTAAATTCCAATGGAAATTCCAGCCAAAATTACAGCGGCTCAACGACTACCACACCGACAACGACACAACCGACCACGACCACATCACCGACAGTTGACAAATCATTTCCGATATCGGTTCTGAATGGCTCAGGAATCAAAAATTCGGCGGCGAGTGTATCGTCGGAGCTGACAACTGCTGGTTTCACCACGGTCACAAACTCCGGCAACGCCAGATCATTTAGCTACAGCTCGACGGTTGTATATTTCAAAACCGGCAAAGATGTCGAAGCCGATTTGGTCAAAACCGCACTGCCAGACCAAACGGTGACGGCTACCGAAAGCAACTCCGTCGTTGGCGCTAACTATGATATTGTTGTTGTGGTGGGAAAAAAGTAGATAGAATTAAGAATCCAGAATGCTGAATTAAGATTTACGGAAGTTTGCCAATTGATAAACAATTCTTAATTCTAGATTAGATTCTTAATTCTGAGATCTTAATTCTTAATTATTCTTATGAACATTTCAAATATCTTCAACTTTTACGACAAATGGATTTTGGGGATTTCGCCCGGAGTTTCCGGCTTAATTTCGCTGGCGATATTGCTACTCTTGGCATTTTCGCTTTGGCGATTTGTCAAAGGAAATTTCATCTGGATAATTTTGGTTATAATTTTTATTCCGGCAACTTGGCCGGCACTGAAAAGTATCGCCAGAATTTTGATCTTTGTTAGCGAATTTTTAATTCTGCGGGTAAAATTGCGATGAAAAGTTTTGTCATCCGACTAAAAGAAGGCGATGAACTGATTTTGAAAATAAAAGATTTCTGCGCTGAAAATAAGATTGATTCGGCTTGGTTTTCCGGATTTGGTGCTGCCAGTTCGGTAAAACTGGCATTTTATAATTTGGCGAAAAAAGAGTATATTCGAAAAACATATACCAAACCGCTGGAAATCGCCGCACTTTCCGGAAACCTTGGGCAGATGAACGGAAAAACTATAATTCACTGCCACGGGATTTTTTCTGAAGAAAATTTCCAAACTGTTGGCGGTCATGTTGACGAACTTGTCATCGCCGCAACCTGCGAGATTGTTCTTCATCAATTAAACATAAAACTCGAACGAAAATTTGACAAGAATATTGGATTAAATCTGCTAGATATTTAATTTACAAAAGTATGAAAAAGTATGATGTTGTAATTGTCGGTGGCGGTCCGGCGGGAATAACGGCGGCGATTTACACCGCCAGACGAGAGCTAAAAACTCTGGTCATCACCAAGGAGCCGGGCGGACAGGTTGTAAAAACTCCGGATATTGAAAACTATCCAGGTTTTGACTTGATTGCCGGCGTTCTATTGGCGAAAAAATTTATTGACCAAGCAAAAAAATTCGGCGCCGAAATTATTCACGATGAAGTAATTGACATTGACGAAAAAAAGGAGAAGTTGATTGTCAAAACCACCAGGGACGAATTCTATCCGAGCGCTTTGATTCTGGCTTTTGGCAAGGTTCCGCGAAAACTTCACATCAGCGGAGAAAAGGAGTTTGCCGGCCGCGGCGTCTCATATTGTGGAACTTGCGACGCACCCTTTTTCAAAAACAAAACCGTTGTTGTCACCGGCGGCGGCAATTCGGCGTTTGATACCGCTCTGCTTTTGGCACGAGTCGCAAAAAAAGTATATATTATTCACCGCCGCGATGAATTTCGGGCGGAAAATATTTTGGTTGACAAAGCCAAAAAGAACCCGAGAATCGAATTTATTCTAAACGCCAAGATCAAAGAAATCAAAGGTGACACTGTTGTCAAGTCGGTCGAGATTGAAATTAAAAATAAAAAACGAGAAATCGAAACTGACGGCATATTTATCGAGATTGGTTATTTGGTTGACGGCGGCTTGATTAAAAATTTTGTTAAAATGGACTTGCAAAATCAAATCATTGTTGACAGAGACCACTCGACTTCGCGTCCAGGGGTTTTCGCCGCCGGCGATTTAACTAATTCATTTTACAAACAAATCGTCATTTCCGCCGGCGAAGGCGCGATTGCCGGCCTTTCCGCGGCGAAGTTTGTGGACGAAAAGAAATAAAAATGAGAGTTTTGCTATTGCACGCGAACAAATTCCAAGTTAATGTTGTCGAGGAATCAAACCGTCCATACGGAATTATTCCTGAGGTTAAAAAGGATTCCTGTGAACAAATGGAGTAGTATCTAGTTGTATTTTTTTGCGTCGAGAAAGATGACGATAAAAATAAACTCGGATTGTTATCAGGCGAAATAATAAAAATAGCTGAAGAAATTTCAACAAAAAATTTGATGATTGCACCATTTGTTCATTTGTCAAAGAATATTGCCGATCCTCAAACTGCCAAGGAATTTTATCAATTTTTATTTCAAAAATTTGAAAATAGTGATTTTGTCGTCAGATCATCGCACTTTGGATACCATAAAAGTTTGCTACTAGATATCAAAGGTCACCCAGGATCATTCCGTTATCGTGAATTTTAATCCCTGAATTGGTCATTTTTCAGAGCATACAAATCAAATTTATTTATAATCAGATTCTGATACCAAAAAATTAAACCGAAATACTTTTTCTCTAATATACTGGCGATCGCTCGTATATTAGAGAAAAAGTATTCACATAACTTCGCCCAAACGCCATTAAAAGTCATGATCCTTGGGAAGTAAAGACAAAATGAAACACACAACAAAAAACAAAATTAAAGAAAAAGCTGCTACTATTACAATCGATCTTCTAGAAAGTTTAATGTTTGCTAGTGAGAAATTTTTAGCGATGTCATTAAGGCGCTGTCGCCAAACCTCTAAATTGATTAATTTTTGAAAAAAATGGTCTTCTAAATTAAAAACCTCACTTTTCAAGTGATTTTTTTGTTGGTTTCTTGTTTTTCTTTTGGGTTTTTGTCTTTTTCTTTGACTTTTCGGG
>JAPLVH010000013.1:0-8998 GCA_026397205.1 Candidatus Berkelbacteria bacterium
TCCAAAGTTTAAACTTATCAATCCTTGCAATTGGCTTTGCCTTTAAGTAATATTGGTATTGGTACATTTGGGTTCCTTTCTAGACCCCAGTGTACCATTTTTTATTGGCCAACTGTCCAAGAGGTTAATCATCATCTCCAGCGTGGATTTGACAAACTCGGCAAAAAAAGCTATACTGGAAATACAAGATTAAAAATAATAAATTTGTAAAGTTTATTTAGCTGGAAGCCCATCCTTCGCTCAAATTCGTTTCGAGGACTACGACCTCGCAAACGAATGTTCGCTACGGAGGGCAAAAAATTTTGCAAATTTTTTGGAGGGAAAATGTTGGATGTTGACATTGACAAAATTCTGCCGCTAACCGAGGCGCGCGATAATTTCAATAAAATCGTTGATGATGTTGAAGGCACAGATGAAGTTTATGTCCTGACCAAGAACGGCAAACCAGCCGCTGTTGTCGTCGGCGTAAATCATCTGGAAAAGCTGACCGGCAAGTCGAGTGGTGAACTGTCGCAAATCGTCGAGAAAAAAGCCGACGAAACTCCTGTTGTTGAGGAGGTAAGTCCGGCAAGTGTCGAGGATGGCGCCAATACAACCGCTACTGAACCAGTGGTGGCACCAGCAGTCGAGCCGATGCCACCGACGATCCCTGATGTCGGGACTCCGACCGATAGCGTCGGAGCGATGCCGGAAATGCCAAAGGCGGATAATGCTGTGGCTGACATACAGCCTGCAGCAGAGAATCCAAGTGTAGCGCCGGTCCAAACGGCAGAAGCACCAGCGGCACCATTAGCTGCTGATTCAAGCGCAAATGCACCCGCGGCAAAAAACGATGATTTGTTTGTCTAAAATTAAGTGCAAACAAAATCCAAAAAAGAGGCAATCGCCTCTTTTTTGATACCGCAGTTATTCACTATTAGTTATTAGTTTTTCGTTGATTCCTAAGGTGTCGCCAAACATACAAAATTATCCCGATTGCGATCAGCACAATCATCACAGTGTCAAATTTATGGAAATACGGCGTCACGGCATTCCAGTTCTCGCCCAAAATTCTGCCGACATAAACCAAAGCGCCAAGATAAATAAAAACACCGGGCAAGGAATATAAGAAGAATTTTTTAAAGTTGATGTTGGCGATTCCGGCCGAAAGCGAAATCAAAACTTTGACTACCGGCATAATTCTGCCGAGAATTGTGGCGGCAATTTCGTGGCGAGCAAAAAATCTGTCTGATACTGCCAAATCATGATGCGACAGCAAAACATATTTACCATACTTTTCGATAATTGGCCGGCCGCCGCGACGACCGATATAAAACGCCAGTGATGAGCCGGAAATATTTCCCAAAAAACCGATGACAACCACCGGCCAGAAAAGCAAATTACCGCTGGCGGTCAAAAAACCGGCAAAAGGCAAGGTGATTTCCGCCGGCAGGGGAAAACAACAGGCCTCGAGAAAAAGTAAAATAAAAATTCCCGGATAACCGAGGTGGCTTATGACGCTGGTGGCAAAATTGACTAGAGAATTGATCATCGATTTTATATTGTTCAAGCGATTTAGTCTGCGAAGTGACCCTGTGGGCGAGAACTATTTTTTGAAACTTCACACTCGATTCCTCGCCTGTCTCGAGTTAATCGAGAGGCTCGAAGGATAAATGTTATGTTTCTACAATATCAAAAAACTCCGACTTCTGCCAGAGCTTTTTGATTTATCCTTCAGTCCGCCTTGGGCGGAGAGAACTATTTATCTTCCGATTTTTCTTCGTCTGACTCTTTTCCACATTCGCACGGATCACAATCGCACTTCGGGCATTTGCAGTCTTCGGATTTTTTAACTTCCGGCTCTTTTCGATCGTCACATTTGTGACCGCAACAGCTACAATCGCTTCCCATATTTTCTCCTTCGAAATTAATTATCGACATCAAAATTATATCTCACCACCGACATTTTTGTCAATGACAAATTTACGATCTAATCAAATTTATTACCAACTTTACCAAATTTTCCTTGTCTTTCGGATCACTGACGGCGACTAAAAGCGAAAGCGCAGCCAAGGCGTTATCATTTATTTTTCTTTCGCCATTTGATTTCCACAAATAACCGTTTCGCTCGAGGAAATAGAGAAACAAAATCGAACCGATTCGCTTGTTACCGTCAAGAAACGGATGATCCTTGATGACGAAATAAAGTAAATTCGCTGCTTTTTCTTCGATACTCGGATACAAGTCAACGCCATCAAAAGTTTGATTGATAAGTCGAATGACGCCAATAATTTTTTCGCCGACACTTTGACCAAATAATTCTGTGGCAATTTTCTTTTTTACCAGGTTTTGGCGCAAACTCTCAATCACGCGCAAGCAATCTTCATATTCCAGATTAAATTTCAAATATTTATTGACCCGACCAAGTTCCAATTTGCCTTCATCAAATTTTTCCAAAAGATCAAATGTCTTGGCATATTCGCCGATGATATCCAAAAGTTCTTTTTCGTGGCCAGTGAGTTCGGAAAATTTTGATTTCTCTTCAATCAAAAGCAGAGTATTTTTGATTTCTTCAAATTTGTCTTTGGCGGCAGACAGTTTTTTCCGATCTAAAACATAACCGCTTTGTAAATAATTCCTCAACTTTTCCGTCGCCCAAATCCGAAAATCAGTCGCTTTTTTTGAGTTTACACGATAACCGACGGAAATTATGACATCCAAATTAAATATTTCTGTTTCATAAGAGCGATCTTTTCTTTTTTCGACCATATGTGCATTTTTTGCACATGTACTCTTTCGATCAAGTTCTCCAGTTTCGTAAATGTTTCTAATGTGGCGAGAAATCACTGATCGATCGACATCAAAAATTTCAGCCAGCTGTTGTCTTGTCAGCCAAATCGTTTCATTTTTAAACTTAACTTTTATCTCTATTCCGCGTTTACCGGAGTAGATTTCAATTTCGTTTTTCATAAATATATTTTAACACAAAAAAAGTCAATCCCTTGACTTTGGCAAATCAATTTGCTAAAAATAGTTTAGGCGTAAATCCAGCTGAAGAGGTGATAGCAGATGAGATTCCAGCCGACACGAAACATCCGAATTCTTGTTTGCGGTTTTGGTTGTATCACAAGAGTTGAATATTTTACCCAAAATTGCTTGATATCAGAGACATCAACCGACTCAAGCACAGGAGAATCTTTCGAACGCAGAATTTCAGTTTTTGAATTTCAAGCAATCACGGAAACCATTTCCCAGATATACGAGCTTAATACTTTCCTCACGGCTACTTATGCTGAATATATTAAAAGATTCAGCACCGCCATAGAAAAGGTTGTCGGAGTCAAAGGATTCAAATTGACGCGAGCATCTACATTAAACAACTTCAGCACTTATGAGATATCTCTGCCACGTAATATGGGAAAATACGACTTCTGGAAACAACTTGCGAAAGAGATATCAGAGATTTCAAAAACACAATAACACCACGCGGCCACATCTGGCCGCTTTTTTTATTCCGGCTTGCCCAGCGGAGTCTTCCGAAGTTGACCCTGTGGGCTTTAGCGAAGTTGGGGCCACTCTGCAATCATAATCGACTCCGCAAGATCCGGAGTGAATTGTCGCAGTTCCTGCCAAACAGCTTCGGTGACAAACGGCACAAACGGATGAAGCATAATCAAACTTTCTGACAAAATTTTCAGCAGAATTTTTTTGGTGTTTTCCGTCATTGCGAGCCCATCTGGCGTGGCAATCTTTTCTGAATCAGATTGCGTCGTTCCTCGCAATGGCAAACCGTCAAGTTGCGTTTTCGCCACTTCGATATATTCATCACAAAACTGGTGCCAAAAATATTCATAAAGTTCCTCGCCGGCAAGAGAAAATTGAAATTTATCCAGATGATTTTTCACTGAAGCTTTAACTTTCTCGTGGCTGGCTAAAATCTTTTTGTCTGCTTCTGATAGTTCCCCTTCCATAATTCTTAATTCTGAATTCTTAATTCTGAATTCTCCCAATTCCCCACTTTGCAAATCACCGTCTGTGACTCGTAACGCCACAAACCGCGATGCATTCCAAATTTTGTTGGTGAAATTTCTGAAACCTTTGATTTTTCCTTCGCCGACAGCCAAATCCTGTCCCGGTGTCGAGCCGACAACCAGCGCCATTCGAAGCGCATCGGTGCCGTATTTGGCGATCAAATCAAGCGGATCTAGAATATTCCCCAGTGATTTCGACATCTTGCGATTTTTTTCGTCTCGAACCAAACCGTGCAAATAGACCGTCTCAAACGGAATTTCACCAGTGAGTTCCAACGACATCATAATCATTCTGGCAACCCAGAAGAATAAAATATCGTAGCCGGTCTCCATCACTGTCGTCGGAAAATACTTTTCTAAGTCCGGAGACGATTCGTTGGGCCATCCGAGCGTAGAAAACGGCCAAAGCGCCGACGAAAACCAGGTGTCGAGAACATCTTCGTCTTGAACCCAGTCGCCGCCGGCTGGCATTGTTTCTCCGACAAAAATATCTTTTTCGTCTAAGTTACTTAAGTTTCCTAAGTCACTTATGTTTTCCAGATTTTTGATTTTTGATCTTTGATCTTTGATTTCAAATTCCTGTTTTTTATAAAAAACCGGAATTTGCTGTCCCCACCACAATTGCCGCGAAATACACCAGTCACGAATATTATCGAGCCAATGAAAATAAACTTTTTCAAATCTTTTGGGAATAATTTTTATTTTGCCGGACGAAACAGCTTCTTTTGCCGCGACCGCCAGCGGTTTCATTTTCACAAACCACTGGAGCGACGGTAATGGTTCGATTGCGCCGCCGCAGCGATAACAAATCGCCAGATTATTTTCGATCTCCTCGGTTTTTTCCAGAAGATTTTCCGACGATAAATACTCAACCAGCTTCTCCCGCGCCTCCAAAACTTTCAGCCCGGAGTATTTCTCGCCGACATTCACCAGCCGGCCGTGTTCGTCAATGACTTTGATTTTCGGCAAATTATTTTCTTCAGCAATTCGCCAGTCAATCATCGAATGCGCCGGCGTCAAACCGACGGCACCGGTGCCGAATTTTTGGTCAACAGTTCGATCGGCGATAACTTTGATTTTTCGTTTAATGCCATCAATTTCAACATCAAAACTTTGCCCGACAAATTTTTTATAGCGCTCATCCGACGGGTTGACAGCAACGGCGACGTCACCAAGTTTGGTCTCCGGCCGAGTTGTAGCAATCGTGATCGGAAAATTTTTATCGTATTTGAAAAAATAGAGTTTGGCTTTTTGCGTCTGGTGTTCAACTTCGTCATCGGCGATCGCCGTCCCGCACTTCGGGCACCAGTTGACAATATATTCGCCGCAATAAATCAAATTTTTTTCATAAAGATGAACAAAAGCTTTGCGGACCGCCGCCGACATTTCCTCATCCAAAGTAAATTTCTCTCGCGACCAATCACACGACGCACCAAGCGCTCGAAGTTGCTCTAAAATCGTTCCGCCGTACTGCTCTTTCCACTTCCAAACCTCGGCGACAAATTTTTCCCGGCCGATTTCGTTTTTGTTGATATTTTGTTTGCGCAAATATTTATCAACGACACTTTGAGTCGCAATGCCGGCGTGATCCATGCCGGGAACATAAAGCGCCGATTGGCCTTGGAGGCGATGATAACGAGTCATCAAATCCTGAAGCGTCGTGCCGAGTGCGTGACCGATGTGGAGCCGGCCGGTGACATTCGGCGGCGGCATGGCAATGACAAACGGCTTCGCCAGAATTTCAAATTTCAAATTTCTAATTTCTAATTTTTGATCTTTGGCATTTGGATTTTCTTCGTTTTCATTTGGAATTTGAGATTTGGAATTTGTAATTTTTTTGGTTATTGTTTCTTGTTTCTTGGAATTTTTTTCTACCGTCTCTGGTTTGAAAAATCCCTTGGTTTCCCAGTTTTTGTAGATTTCGGCTTCGTTTTCCCCGTGTTGCCAATTTTTTGGAAATGTCTTTTTCATTTTTTCCGTGTTAATTCCGTGTAAAAAATCCGTGTGGTTAACAATTTTTTGGAAAGATTTTTTTCATTTTCTTTTAGGTGTCTTAAGAAACTTAGGTTACTTACATTTTACCACCTACGCTTTTATAACTCCAAATTCGAATCGACTTTGGCAGCGTGCCAATTGAAGTTTTGATTTTCGCCGTCAACGATTTGGTAATATGCCGCGATGCCAATCATCGCCGCATTGTCGCCGCAAAGTTCAATCGGAGGCATAAAAAGTTGGCAGTTGGCAGTTGGCAGTTGGCGGCTTAATTCCTCCCGCAGTCGTTTATTTGCTGCCACACCACCGGCCAAAATCACTGTCGCCGGTTGATATTTTTCCACCGCACGCTGTGTTTTTTTTACCAAAACTTCAACTGCCGCTTCCTCGAACGCCCAGCAAATTTCCTCTTTTCGTTCGATTGAATTGGCGCCATTTTTAACGACTTCCGTCAGCACCGCCGTCTTAAGGCCGGAAAACGAAAAATCAAAATTCGGTTTGTTTAATAATGGTCTCGGAAACTTAATTCCATCATTCTGAATTCTTAATTCTGAATTCTTAATTCTGTTTCGAAATTCGCCCGCAAATTTCGAAACAACCGGTCCCCCGGGATAACCAAGATCCAGCAACTTAGCAACTTTATCAAACGCCTCGCCGGCGGCATCATCAAGTGTCTCACCGATTGTTTGATATTTCCCATGATCGGTCATCAGCGTCAGCGAAGTATGACCGCCGGAAACGGTCAGTGTTAATATTGGGAAATTAATTCCATCGCTTTGAGTTTTGAGTTTTGAGATTTGAGTTTCGGCGACAGCAGAATAAATATGTCCGGCGATGTGGTTGACCGGAACCAGCGGCAAATTTCTCGCCGCCGCAATCGCCTTGGCGGCATTAAATCCGACCAAAAGCGAGCCGATAAGTCCCGGCCCGGCAGTGACCGCAATCGCACTTAAGTCACTTAAGTTTCTTAAGCCACTTAACTTTATCGCTTCCTCGATGACCGGCAAGATACTTTCCATATGTGCCCGACTTGCAACCTCCGGCACAACTCCACCGGTTTTAGCGTGCAAATCAACTTGCGAACTAACAACATTCGAAAGTATTTTTGGAATTTCGAATTTGTGATTTGATATTTGCTTGGAATTTGCACCACATATAATTGCGGCGCAGGTCTCGTCGCATGAAGTTTCGATGGCAAGAATTTTGATTTCTTTGTTTTTCATTTCCGTTTGATTTTACCACACTCACCACAACTTTTCCAGCCCCGGCTCTTGACAAAGTATTTTGTATACTATATAGTGTGTCTAACCACGCTCAAGGAGGACACCAATGACAACCTACGCCGCGGTAGTTGGAACGATTGCGTTGATCGCGATCGTCTTGCACCTGATTTTCCACCCCGAGTCATATCAGGGACCAAACATCATCGAAGCAAATCGCCACCGACCGTTCGGACCAGACGAAGACATGTCGTGACCTTCCCGCCCCAGTTTTCAATCTGCTAACTTAAAATAGTAACTACCATTATTTTGATTTTTGCATTTTGATTTTTGATTTATGAATTTATTCCAAACTCCCGAATGGGAAAAATTTAAGTTGGCGACCGGCTGGCAAAAATCCTACAGGGTTTCGGGTATTTTAGTTCTGGAGAGGAAAATTCCCCATCTTGGGTCGATGCTTTATTCACCGATGATCGGGAAAGATCAAATATCAAAGATCAAAGATCAAAATTTCAAATCAAAAATTAAAGAGTTGGCAAAGGAAAACGGCGTGATATTTTTTCGCCATGAATTGGATATCCCGACAACCGAAAATATAAATCCGGCGAAATTCGGGTTCATAAAATCCTTCGAGGAGATGCAACCGGAACACACGCTGATTTTAGACATTAATAGAAGTGAAGAGGAAATTCTGGCCCAAATGAAACCGAAAGGCCGCTACAATATCAAAGTCGCCGAAAAACATGGCGTTGAAATTTCTGCCGGAACGGCGCTTGACTTTTATAAATTATATGCGACAATGGCGGAAAGGCAGCATATTACTTTCCGTAGCAAAAGCTACTTTGAAAAACTGGTTGAAATTCTCGGCAACGATCTTGTTAAAGTTTATATCGCCGAGTCAAAAGACAGCGAAATTATCGCCTCGGCGATCGTTGCATTTTACGGCGAGCGAGCGACATATTTATTTGGCGGCTCGTCAAATGAAAATCGCGAATTGATGGCGCCATATAAATTGCAATGGGAAATTATCAAAGAGGCGAAACGACGAAATTGCAAAGAGTATGATTTCTTCGGCATCGCACCTAACGATAATCCAAAACATCCGTGGGCCGGCGTCTCCAGATTTAAAAAACAGTTCGGCGGCCAGGAAGTCCACAATTTAGGAAGTTGGGATTTAATTTTTTCGCCGCTTAAGTATAAGCTTTTTCGACTAGTCGAAAAAGCTCGAAGACATAAGTGACTTAAATTTCTTAAGATACTTAAATGAAAAAATTATCAAAACTCTTTTCTCAAAAAAGCAAAAACCGCTGGCATAAAGTTCAGGCCAATTGGTCGAATTTTGCTAGTGGAAATCCGTCAAAAAAAATTAAAATTATCGGTGTCACCGGCACCAAAGGCAAAACGACAATTTGCAATTTGATCGCCGGGATTTTGGATGCCGCCGGCGAAAAATGTGCGATGGAAACAACAATAAACACTAAAATCGGTGACAGCGTGACGATGCACACGGAAAAATCCCGCTGGGTGACGACGCCGCCGACGAAAGTCATAAACAATTTTTTGAAAAAAGCGATTGCCGCCGGTTGTAAATACGCGATTTTGGAAACGACCTCGCAAGCAATTGACCAGCACCGAATTTACGGCTTGAGTTTTGATGTTCTGGTTTATTCCAATTTGTCGCACGATCATTTGGATTACCACGGCACGCGAGAAAATTATCTCGCCGCAAAGTTGAAAGTTTTTACCGACAATCCCGAGGCAACGGCAATTATAAAT
>JAPLVH010000013.1:9103-20417 GCA_026397205.1 Candidatus Berkelbacteria bacterium
CCAAAAACAAACGACAGATTCTTTATTCGGTGAAAAAAAATGTCGAGGGCGGATTGGTCGCGAGAAAAATTCTCCAAGGCCCGACCGGTTCGATTTTCACCGCCGTTTTCGGCGGTAATCAAACGACGATTGATTTGCAAATTCCCGGACTTTTCAATATTTCAAATGCTCTGGCGGCTTTCGCCGTCGCCATGGCACTGGGAATTGAAAACGAAAAAATCAAATTTGGGCTTGAAAGTTGCGCCGGAATTCCCGGCCGGATGGAGCGAATTAAAGTAAGTCAGAAACAGGATTTTGAGGTCATTGTTGATTATGCCCATAATCCCGACTCGCTGAAAAATGTTTATGAAACAATTCGCGGCGCCTTAAATTTGCGCGACGGCAAGGTTATCGCCGTTCTTGGTGCCACCGGTCGGCGGGACAAAACCAAGCGGCCGATTATGGGCGCCTTGGCCGGAAAGTTTGCCGATTTTGTCGTCGTCACCAACGAAGATCCGTATGACGAAGATCCGCAAGTTATAATTGATGCCGTCGCCGGTGGAGTTCTCAAAGGCAAAAAGGGCAAGTGGCGACTTAACACAAATTACTGGAAAATTATGAGCCGGCATGAAGCAATTTCCAAAGCGCTAGCGATGGCCGGTCGCGGTGATGTTATTATTATCACCGGCAAAGGCGCCGAAGAAGTTATGGCCGTTGGGCTTGACAAATTCGAGCCATTTTCCGATCGCCGAGTTGTCAAATATGAATTGTCAAAAATCTTCAAAACGATTCCAGAGGAGTAATTTTATAAGTATCATTTTGAACAAAATTGAGGGACTTCTCAAGTTCTTCACCTTTTCCAAAGTGACGACTCCAAAAGGAGGTCTGGACAATGTTGGTCCAAAAGATCGGCGAAACGATTTCTCTGGCTCAAAAATATCGTGAAACAACCATCATGTTTTTGATTGGCTGTGGAATCATCATAGCGACACTAATTGCTTGGTTTCATAACCGATTTTTTAAGAAGTTCCCACTAACTTCCGGCGACCGCTTCTAACGGCGCCGGTTTTTTTGTCGCATAATGATATAATAAAATCGATATGATTTTTCACTTTGAATTATTGGTAATTTCGTTCTTGGTTTTATTCGTAAATTCGTAAGGAAAATGAAAGATTTATGGCAATTAAAACGGGAGTTTTTGGAATATTGCGAGCTGGAAAAGGGCCAGTCGCTTTTGACGATTCAAAATTATGACCGATATCTTTCGAAATTCTTGCGGTGGTTGCAAGAATTTGAAGATCAAAAATCAAAAATCAAAAATCCCCACAGGGTCAGCTATCGCAAGAAAAATGATAAATCAAAAAGCAAAGAGAATGAAAATTTTGACATTGAAAATTCATTAGAAATTGAAAATTACAAAATTGAAAATTTTCTTCCAAATAAAATCACCTTCGACGCCGTCAAAGAATATCGTCTTTATTTAAATCGCCTGTCCGACAAAGTTGGCCGGCCGCTTTCCCGTTCGACACAAAATTATTCGATTATCACCTTGCGAGCATTTCTAAATTTCCTCGCTTTTCGCGGCATCGAATCCTTGCCACCGCAAAAGATTGCTCTGGCGAAAGCCGAGGAGCGAAAAGTTGAATTTCTTGAAGCCGAAGATATTGTCAAATTGATTTCTTCGCCCGACATTAAAAATTTCAAAGGTTTGCGCGACCGATTGATTTTAGAATTATTATTTTCCACCGGCCTTCGAGTTTCCGAACTGGCAAAGTTGGATGTCGGCGACCTGAATTTGGAGCGTGGCGAAATTCCGGTTCGAGGAAAAGGCGGTAAAGTTCGGGTGGTTTTTCTTTCAAAATCGGCAAGTGAAATTTTGCAAATTTATCTTAAATTGATCGGCGAATCCGAGCCGCTGATATTAAATAAAATCGGTGGGCATCGCTTGACCGTCCGCTCGATCGAAAGAATCGTCGCCAGCTACGGCAAAATTTCCGGTATCAGAAAAAAAGTTTCGCCCCACACTTTGCGCCACACTTTCGCCACTGACCTTCTGATTAACGGCGCCGACCTCCGTTCGGTTCAATCGCTCCTCGGCCACGCCAATGTTTCAACGACCCAAATTTATACCCATGTCACCGACCAGCATCTACGAGAAATCCATCAAGCATTCCACGGGAAGAGAATGGGAGAGAATTAAGAATTCAGAATGCAGAATTAAGAATTATGGAAGGGGATCTTTTGGAAAAAATTCTTAATTCTAAATTAAATTCTAAATTCTGAGATCTTTATTCTTAATTTTATTTTTTGCGGTTTTCTGCTACAATCTCTGTATGTTTGACTTTTTAGGCAACCTGCGACTTCTCGACCATCAATCTTTTTTCGCTCTCTACAATTTCGCCAGTCAAAACCATTTCTGGCACGATTTTTTTTATCTCTTCGCCCAATATGGGATTATTTTAATTTTTCTGGGAATTATCTACCTTGTTCTTCGGATTCGAATTGACGCCGTCTTTTCGGCGATGATGGCGATGGTTTTTTCGGCGATTATCAGCTTTGTGATTTATTATTTCTGGCAACGGCCGCGGCCTTATGTCACCTACGCCGCCGTCCAACAGCTCGCCAGTTATACGACATCATATTCATTTCCCTCAGCCCACACCTTTTTGTCCTTTGCGATCGCGATGACAATTTGGCTTTACGGCCACAAAAAACTTGGGGCAGCGCTATTTTTGGTCGCCGCGACAATCGCCGTCTCCCGCGTCGCCGCCGGCGTTCATTACCCGTCGGATGTCATCGCCGGCGCAGCGATCGGCATCATCTCCGGCACCCTCGCCCACTGGTTTATGGAGAGCTTTGAGCATTTTTGGGGCGAAAATTCAGCAGAATAAAATCAATTAAGAATTGAGATCTCAGAATTTAGAATTTAATTTAGAATTAAGAATTTTTTCCATAATCCCCCAACCATAATTCTTAATTCTGCATTCTTAATTCTTAATTCAAAAACCATGTCTTATCTCCACGCCCTCATTCTCGGTTTGATTCAGGGTTTGTCGGAATTTTTGCCGATCTCTTCATCGGCCCATTTGACGATCATTCCCTACATTTTCCGCTGGAATTATCAGGGAATGAATTTTGATATCGCCCTGCACTTCGGGACAGTTTTGGCCTTGATAATTTATTTCTGGCACGATTGGCTAAAAATTATCGGCTCGGCGATCAACCACGACCAAAGAAAAGCTGACGATCAAAAATATCCACGCAACTTATTTTGGATTTTGTTGGTTGCGACAATTCCCGCCGGCATCGTTGGAGCCCTACTCGACAAAACTGTCGAGGCCGCCGTCCGAAATCCGCTTCTGATTTCGATCTTGTTGGCAACATTTGGCTTGGTTTTATTTTTTGCCGACCGACTATCAAAAAAAATCAACGGCATCAAAACCATCGGCTACAAAAAAGGATTGATTGTCGGCGTCGCCCAATGTTTGGCCCTTGTCCCCGGCGTCTCCCGTAGCGGAATCACAACAACCGCCGGACTTCTTTTAGATTTGAATCGCCAGGCGGCGACCCGTTTTGCATTTCTCTTGGCAACCCCGACACTTTTCGGCGCATTTTTGGTAGCACTGAAAGATTATCAGCCGGGAATGTTCTCTCTGCCGGCAATTTTAGCTATTTTGATTTCGGCTGTCTCCGGTTACTTGGCGATAAAATTCCTTCTGGCTTTCGTCCAAAAGCACGGTTACGGCTGGTTCGCGGCTTATCGGATTTTGATCGCCGCCGTTGTTGTGATATTTTATTTTATTCGTTGATTTGACCTATGAGATATTTCAAAATTTTATCGTTAATCGCTTTTAGTTTGATTTTTCTTTTTCTGATAAGTATTCCTGTCAGGAATTATTTATATCGCAAATCAATGTCGGCCGGCGATAACTTGCTGGCCGAGCGAAATTATACTCTGGCATTTGTTAAATTTGAAAAAGCGGCGGTCCTTCGGCCCAGCGATGACCAAGCCGAAAGTCGGAAAAAGTTGGCGAAAGATTCCGCCGGCGACATCAACGATCTGCGAAATTTTTTGTCTGACCGCGGCGAAAAAGATCTACTAAATTCGATTGAAAAAGCCGATGACAAAATTTGCGATTTGGAAACTGACCAGTCACTAATTAAAAATAATTACGACCAAATCGCCAAAATCAATCTTGAATTTTGCAGCAAAAACGATCCGACAAGTTATGCCGGCTGGTTTTTGCTTGGAACAGCGGACAAAAATCTCTCCGAAAACACCGGCATTTTCAAAGAACTAAAACCAAATTTTCGAAATCAAGCCGAAACGGCTTTTGAAAACGCTTATCTCGCCGATCCGACGAAAAGTGATCCAATAGATTTTCTCCTCGCACTTTATAAAATCGACGGCAACTCACAGCGAGTTGCCTACTGGCAACGAATGCAAGAGAATTTAAGTAAAATCCAAGGGAAATAAGTCACTTAAGTTTCTTTAAGATGCTTATGGGAGAGAAAAAATGAACAAAGTAAAATATCTTTTAACTTATCGCTACGCTGAAATAATTCAGGATTTAACCGTTGAATTTTCTCGGATTTATACCTTAAGTTCCTTAAGTAACCTAAGTGACTTAAATTCCGGCCAACGTCGGCCGGATTACCGCACCGCCGATCAAATGAACCAAGCGGCGCGAAGCGGAAAACAAAACATCGTCGAAGCCGTCGGCCAAAGCCAAACCTCGGAAAAAGGCCAAATTAAACTTTTGGGCGTCGCCAAAGCTTCTTTTGAAGAACTTTTGTCCGATTATGAAGATTTTCTCCGCCAAAACAAATTCAAAATTTTTCCACTGGATTCTCCGTTTGTAAGCAATTTTAGAAAAATTGCTTACAAACTAAGTAACCTAAGCAACCTAAGTGACTTAGGTGAATTCAAACTTAAACCAAAGCTCACCAACAAACCAGAAAGTGACGCCAACTTTCTTTTAACCCTTTGCCACCAAGAAACTTTTCTTTTAAATAAACAAATAAATGCCACCGAGGAAAAATTCGTTAAAGAGGGCGGTTTTAACGAAAAACTTTACAACAAACGGCGAAATTTCAGAGGTTTTTAGGATTTTTTGGTTTTTTAAGTATCCTAAGCAACTTAAGTAACTTATTTCATGGATTTCACTTAAGGGATTTTTTTCTCTTAAGCAACTTATCTTTTGGATTCCACTTAAGTTTCTTAAGTTTTTTGTTTTGTGATACAATTTAAGTAAGCAAAAAAACGGAGGGAATGTGCTAATTCGCAGCAACAAAATTTTTCGAACTCTGTGTGTTTTTTTGGCGTTTAACTTCGCCATTCTTTTGCCGACCTCACCGATGGTTGCCAGGGCAATAACTATTTTCCCTCCCAGCGCACCAAATGCAACTTTAGCTTTTCAATTTCTCGACACCGCCGAGCAAAATATCAATGTCCAACTAAACGGAGTGACAACCCCTGCGCCATCTTTTACTTTCGCCTGGCAACAGGGAATGACCGGAACTTTTGCTTCCGGAAGCGCGCCGACATTAAACGGATCGGCAGTTGACTCGAGCAACATTTTTTTCTATCAATTGGCCACTCCGAATGAAAGTTGCAAATATTCAACCACGGCGCCGGTTTATTTGGTGGTTTTTCATAACGCTTTTGGCTCAGATATGTATTTTCCCGCCGGAATCTATACCAGCGCATCGGCGACTGCAAACCAATATTCGCGAATCGGCTGGTTGGATCTTGCCGTTGGTGGCGTTTGTCATGGGCTTTCTCCGAACACTCAAACGATGGCGCAAACCGCCAACAGTGCCGGTTACCAGAATACTTTGGTCAAAGCACCCGGGACACCACTTGACCAGTGCAACCAACTAGGAGCGCTCTGGAAAAGTTATGTCGATAATTTCAAGGCACTTTTTTCCGGCGATCCATCAACTAATACACAATATTGGGTTCAAAGTAATGGAGTCATCACAAACGGCGCAGTCGCTGGAGCAATTACCTCGGCTTCGACATTGGCTAGTTTAGCTCCTGGCGGCCAATTAGCGTCAATATTTCTTACCAGCAAAATTGGAGCCGTTCAAACCCAATGGGCGAATTATAAAGGAAATTATCAACTCAACGATGCCGGCAACACCTTGGGCGCAACGATGGAAGATCAACTCCAGCAGATGATCAATTTGACAACTTCGCTTTCGAGCCAAAGCAACACCTGGCCAGCCGGTTGCGATGTGCCAAAAGAGTTAAATTCCGACTGGACTTTTTCTTCGACACCATTTCCTGATCCGGCAAAATTCAATACCTACCTTGCCGATATGGCGGCGTTTTTCGCAAATCTAAAAGCAACATACAACACGACAGCCGGAACTAGCGGCGATATCTGCGGGAACATGTTCGGTCAAAATGGAATCTCCGGAACCGGAATTTGGAATTGGATGTTTTGTTGGGCCGGAGTCATGGCTCACGAAATAACATCAACTTTTTTGACCGCCGCCGTCGCTTTGCTAAATTCGTCAATCGGTCTTGACATTCAATTCCAAACTCCAGCAATCGCAACTCCGGAATCCTCGTCCAGTTCTCCAGCACCGTCTTCAACCGGAGCTAGCACACCGGCAATTGTTTCCGCAGGAACACCAACAACCACCGGCACTGCTCTGGATGATACAACTTTGTCGCAAGCAAAAGACGCTTGTATGAAACTGGCAAACAATGATTCGGTAATCGTCAACAAAAACTTGAACGGCTGGTGTGTCGGTTTCGAACCGATTTTGCCCGGTGCCACCAGTCAGAGAATCGATAAATGCTCAACAAGCGGCACGGTTTATAAAAACATCCTGGTTCTGTCCGGCAATTCCTGTGAACAGAATATAGTTTTACACAATCAGTAAATTTATGGCAAAAACTTTTTACAATCCGAGATTTCTCCGAAACTTGCTGATCTTTTTTTCAGCCGGGCTTTTTCTACTGATCGCTTTTTTCCAATTTGTCCCGCAGTCGCGTGCCGGCTGGATTGAACCGATTTACCAAGTTCTTAAACCACCGTTTACTGCTGGCACCAATGGTGATATCATTCAAAAAATCTGGACCGGTTTAATCAATTTAGTCGATTCTTTCGTTCTTATCATGTTGGTTGCCGTCGCTTTTGCCAACATTTTGCGAATCCAAATTGATTCCTACGCGGTGAAAAAAATTCTGCCGACATTTATTATGGCAGTTATTCTCGCCAACTTTTCCTTTTTGATTGCCAGAGTTGTAATTGATTTGGGCAATATGGCGATTTCCCTTTTTCTCGCCGGAAACAGCCAAAACAATGTCACCGGCGCCTTTGACACAATCATCAAAGACAACCCTCCGAAACCGGGAACCGTCGGCAACGCCAGTTATATCGGAACTATTGCCGTCTATATTATCAAACAAGTTATGGTTGATGTCGGCGCCGTTTTTATCGCTATCCTGTCTTTTATCTTTTTAATCCGAAACTGGTTGTTGTATGCTTTGGTCGCTGTTTCACCGGTTGCCTTTTTGGCGATGATATTGCCGATGACAAAAAAATATTTTCAAATGTGGTGGAGCAATTTCACCAAATGGGTTTTTATGCCGGTGGTTGCCGTTTTTTGGCTTTGGATCGCCGCTCAATTTATGACCGCCGTCACCGCCGGCGGCTCGTGGGTTTTGGCTTATGGTTTTGCCGTTTTATGTTTTTATATGGCAATTACTTCACCGTTCAAACTCGGCGGGGCGGTCATGTCCCAATGGCAAAAGTTTGGGAAAAACGCATATAATTCGCTTGGTGGTGGATATCTCAAACGTCGAGTTAACGAAGAATATGGATTTCAAAAAACCAAAGTGGCGAATTGGGCTGCCAGCAAAAAAGTTGTTCCGACTATACAAAATGGAAAATTTGCTTGGGATTCTGCAAGAAATACTCAGGCACGCTTACGCACCAGATTAGGTGGACCTGGATTGGTTACCGAAAAGCAAGTTAAGGATGCAAATGCTGCGGCACTTAAATTTTATTTGGACCGTGGTGGTCTGCCAAGTTCGATTGCCGGCCGTTATAATGCTCAACTCCGCAGTCGGTATATTGACGAATCAAAATCCTACACTGATGCCGGCGTTGATACTTTATTAGACGAAAAACTAATCAGAACCAGTGACGGACTCTTGGCGATGCCGGCTTTTAGCGAAGGAAAGGCTGCTTTCAAAGATGAGGGTACGATGCAAGATTCACTTGCAAAATTAGCAACAATTAAAAAAACTCTTGGGAAGGCCGTGGGTAGCCAAGACAGAAAAAGACTTTTGACTGCTCTTTCTACAAGAGAAACAAACGGAAATTCTAAATTAGGAAATCTATTGGGGCAAGCCATCACTCCAGACAATATTAATGATGAAAATTTTATTCATGGTCTTGACACTCTAAGAGCCCTTGACATGGGGCCATATAACAATACATTCCAAAAAAAGCGAAAAGACGGCACACTAGATCCAGGTGACACAACCTATGCGCTTGAAAATGTCGGCGGTCGTGTTAGGTATCGAATCAGGTCAGGAGGAACAACTCCCACCACTGGGACTCCGGTGGGCGGGGCGACTGGGGCTCCGGCCGGAGAAATGGGTGGACCGGTTGACTTAACTGGTAGCCAAATTGGTTTGGATGACGAAACAATTGGGAAAATCGCGGCGGCGGCGACAAAAACAAATACCGCCGGAGTTTCGGCATCATTGCACGACTTGCAAAACATTGATGTAAATCTTGCCGGAATAAAACCGGAAGCCAGAATCGGAATCGGAGATTTTATGTCAAACATCGCCCGCCGAACCGAAGCCAATAAAAAACGGTTGGTTGATAATAATGCGCCGGTTTTGAACAAAATCGCCCAGCTTTTGGGTGGCGAACAAAATGAAAATGTTCCAATCGGCGAAGCCCAAATAAAAACATCAAATCATGTCATGGGCGAGGCAAACAAAGGATTACAATTAGTACAACAAAATAATATGGCCGGAGCGATAGAAACGGCGCGCGGAATCAGTCCGGAAATTGACGCCCAATTAAATGTGTCGGCAAATTCAAATCCGGAAGCGATCAAAGCCAATGTCGTAAAAGCATTGGAAACGGCAAGGGGCGCGGCGGAACAAATTACAAAAAATGCCGGAAAAAGTTTTGGCGACATTCGGACACATTTTAATGTTAATGTCGAAGCTCACGCCCGCCACCAAGTTCACATTGAAGATATGGTTCGAACGGCGGCGACAAAAGGCGGCGACCTTGGAAAATTAGCCGAATCGGCGGCAACCAGAATTGCCGATTCCGATCCGCGAGTTTCCGGCGCAAATAATACCGATGAAATTCGCAAACAAATTGTTGATAATTTAACACAACATTTTAGCGATCAAATGGCGTCTCAGATGACCGGCAAAACCCAAATGGCAGCGGGTGATGCGGAATCTTTATCACACAATTTAACCAGCGAAGCCACAAGACGAGTGGGAGAAATTGCGGGGTGAAAGTAAGAATTTAGAATGCAGAATTAAGAATTATGGTAGGAAAATCTATTTTAAAAATTCTAAATTCTCAATTACATTCTGAATTCTGATATCTTAATTCTTAATTTATGCCAGAAATTGTTCCAACTGAACCAGATGTTTTGACCGCCGAACCGGCGACTCCAGAAGTTGCCACTGTTGAAGTTGAAACGTCGCCGGCGCCGGTTGATAAGCCGGAGGTTGAAGATCCGTCGGTCGTTGAAGCACGGAAAAAACATAACCAGAGAACCGAACGCCGATTTGCGATCGAATCAATTTACGATTTAGTCAAAATGGGTCAGCTGGATATTTTGGATGATTTAGATCGAGACAAATTCGGTGAGATCAAATTGGAGGAAGTCGGAAAGTTTATAACTGACATCGACCAAAGATTTACCGGCGAAATTTCAGCCGAACGGCAGAAAGAAATCGTTTGCACTTTAGCGGAAATTGTTGCCGACAATCACTTCACCGCCGGCGAAATGTCAGCATTGGTTCAAAAAATTGAGTATTCGCCGACAGCGCCAGCGGAAATTCAATCTAAATTGGGTTATGCGCCAACCGCCGGATATATTTTCAAAAAACGAAAAATTATTGTTTGTGATGCTTTTTTTACCTGCCCGGAAGGTGGTCGAAATGAAATTTTGAAGCACGAAATCGGCCACGGAGTTGATACCACGACAAGAAAATTTTCCGAGATTCCCGAGCCGGTTAGTAAAATTATTGACGCTTATCTTGAGAACGGTGAATCGTCGCAAAGTTATCACGCGACAAAATCACTCGAGCTTTTGAAAAGCCAACAAGAAACTCTATCGCCGGAAGATTTTGAAAAAAATAAAAAACTGGCGGTGGCGGAAATTATGGCGGAAAAATACGGCGCATTTCTTGAGTCGGATGGAAGTTTTATCGATTTTGTCCGCGCCTCGATGGAAAAAGGTGGCAAGGACTTGTATTTATATCTCGGCGTGACTCCTGAAAATCAAGCCGAATTCGAAAAAAATCGCAATTTACTCCGAAGTTCGTTGCCGAAAGTTCGAGCCGACGCGATCAGCGAAATTATGGCAATTTGTCCAAATTTGAAAGATTTTATGACGGAAAATTCCAAATTTTACAAATTCATCAAAGAAAATTTGGTCAAAGTCAAAGAGAAAATCGCCACAACCGGCGAGGAAGAAACTGAGGATGACTTTGACGAGGAGTGGGCGGTGGCGCTGGAAGAGTTCGGCGGCGGGATTTGGGAGGGCGGCGATTTCGCCGGCAATGTCGAACAATCGGCGCCGGCCGGCCAAAATAAATCCGCTGAAAGTTTTCTGTCAATCGCCGCCGGTTTGGCTGTTGCCTTTGCGGGAGAAGTCGCACCCAAACCAACACCAGCCGATTTGTGATACAATAAAAAGAGTTAAGAATTTAGATCTCAGAATTAAGAATTATGGAAGGGAAACTATTCAAGAAATTCTCAATTCTCAATTAAATTCTGAGATCATAATTCTGAATTCTTAATTCTAGTTTTTATGCAGTTCAAAGTTCCACAAAAAATTGATATTGAGGATAAAATCGTCGGACCGTTAACGATGGTTCAGTTTGTCTATGCCGTCATCGGCGGCGGTGCGGCTTATATTTGCCTGACGACTTTTCCCGCCGGCTTGAATTATATTTGTGCCGTTTTGATTGCGATGTTCACTTTTTTCATCGTTTTTGTCAAAATTAACGGCCGGCCGTTCGGTTATTTTCTAAAAAATCTTTTAGTTTATATTTTTAATCCGAAAACCCGGATTTGGAACAAAGGACAATCGGATGTCCGAG
>JAPLVH010000007.1:0-40204 GCA_026397205.1 Candidatus Berkelbacteria bacterium
CCGAAAAGTCAAAGAAAAAGACAAAAACCCAAAAGAAAAACAAGAAACCAACAAAAAAATCACTTGAAAAGTGAGGTTTTTAATTTAGAAGACCATTTTTTTCAAAAATTAATCAATTTAGAGGTTTGGCGACAGCGCCATGCTGGGATTCTGATTACTTGGATCAAGAGATCTGTTGCATCTCATCCCGGCATGACTAGAGCATTTTTTGGTTGTGGTCTAGAAGATTCCCGAGATGTGGAGAATGTAGACAGTAACTGCGAGTGAGATGAAAAAGAGTCCGAGTCCAACCGGCGATTCCCATTCATCCCAACGGCGCCTTCGTGGTTTGAACCAATAGTCCGGTTCCTCCAGCATTTTCTTCTGCAAAGCTTCTTCGTGCGCCTTATTAAATTCCTTTTTGTCCATAATTTTCTCCGATGAAATAGAAATAGAGCTATTCATTTCGACCCTCGCCAATGGCGAATGAATAGTTAGGTGTCCTTGATTTTGCCGGTTGGGCTCTTTTTGTTGCTCCAAGGATAGAACAAGAGAACGATTATCCAACAATTTTAATATATCGAATTTGTTGTTTTCTGTCAAAATTTTTTGCTGGTCAGATATCGCCGCACCTTCCATTGAATTTTTGTCAATTTTCAAATACAATCAAAGTAAGATGAAAACCGATGAAGTTTATATCAAAAAATCGAAAATAAATTCTATGCCGAAAAAAGAAAAAAAGCTGGTGATTTTTGAAGGCCGAAATGTACGGCGGATTTGGGATAAGAAAAAAGAAAAATGGTATTTTTCAGTGATTGATATTGTGGCTATTTTGACGGATCAAGTTGTTTTTCAATTAGCAAGAAATTATTGGAAAGTATTAAAAAATCGTTTAGCAAAAGAAGGAAGTCAAGTGGTTACAAATTGTAACCGGTTGAAAATGGAAGCGGAAGATGGAAGAATGCGTGAAACTGATGTTGCAGACATGAAAACTCTGTTCCGCCTTATCCAATCAATTCCATCACCGAAAGCAGAGCCGTTCAAATTATGGTTGGCGAAAGTCGGACATGAACGAATCGAGGAAATTTCCGATCCAGAAAAAGCTTTGAATCGAAGTCGAGAATATTGGCAAAAAATGGGTCGATCGGAAAAATGGATTCAGCAAAGAATGATGGGCCAGGAAATTCGCAATAAGTTGACAGATTATTGGCGAGTTAGCGATGTTGAAGAGCCAGGCGAATATGGAATTTTGACCAACATAATTCACCAAGAGTGGGCGGAAATTTCAGTTAAAAATCACAAAAAATTAAAAAGTTTAAAAACGGAAAATTTGCGCGACCATATGACCGATGCCGAATTGGTTTTTACCGCGTTGGCCGAACTTTCGACTCGTCAAATTGCCGAAACCGATGAGGCCAAAGGGTTGGAAGAAAATAAAATTCCGGCGAAAAAAGGTGGGCGTGCCCGTCTGGAATTGGAGCAGAAAACCGGCAAACGTGTCGTCACCAACCAAAATTTCCTGCCAAAAAATATTAAAAAGAAATTAAAATAATTAATTTAGGAGGTTTTTATGGAAACGGAAAAGAACATTTTGCGGGCGATTGCCGGTGAAAGTATGGCGAGAAACAAGTACACTTATTTCGCCGGTGCGGCGAGGAAAGAGGGATTTGAACAGATTGCGGCGATTTTTGAGGAGACGGCTGATAACGAAAAGGAACACGCCAAACGGTTGATGAAATTGTTATCCGGCGAGGAAAAATCAACTTTGGAAAATTATGATTTTCCAAAAGTCGAAAAAACGGCGGAAAATTTGGCTCACGCTGCTGCCGGTGAAAAATTTGAATGGACAAAAATGTATCCGGAATTTGAGAAAACTGCGCGCGCCGAAAATCAGAATGAAATTGCCGATATTTTCAGAGAGCTCGGCGAAGTTGAAGAACAACACGAAAAAAGATATTTGAAATTGAAGGAAAATGTCGCTGCCGGAAAAGTTTTTAAGCGCGACGGCGAAGTTTTTTGGCATTGTCGAAATTGCGGTTATGTTCATCGCGGTTCCGAAGCACCATCAATCTGCCCAGCTTGTGCCCACCCGCAAAGTTTTTTTGAGATTCTAGCCGAGAATTATTAAAAATGAGTTATCAACACAAAAATTTGGCCGCTGGCCGTTGGAATAAATTTTCACTGGTCGAGCAAATGGCAAATATCGGCAGTGAAGTCGGCCGGACAATAAACTGGCGAGAAAAAAATCAAAAATTAAGTCAGCAAGCGTTTTGGCGAGCTTTGGAATTGATTGATTTGACCGTTGCCGACCAGAAAAATCAAAAACGGTTGAAAGAAGTTTTACGGATGCGGGAAATGTTGGTTGACTATTTTTTCGCCGACAATCAGTATCACTCAACAGACGAACAATGGCAAAATTATTTCCTCGCTTTTAACTATGCCGCCAGAATTAACACTTGATTTAATATCATGACAATTTCTGATCTTTTGGAAATCACCGAAAAAATTTATGGACTGCCGGACCGGCGACTTTACGATCTGGATGATTTTTTCTATTATCACGAAAAGTTTTTGCTTCGATATTTGGAAGCGAAGAAAAATTCTGACCAATCGGAAATGAAGAAAAACTTGATGATTGCATTCGCTTGGTTTTTCGCTGTCGTCAATCATTTTGAAATCAATCTTTCAGGAATTTTGGCCAAAAGATATTCTTACAAGTGTCCGTTTTGTTTGGAAATTCCCTGCGATTGTGACGAAAATAAAACCAAAAAATCGCAAAAAACCGGCCGGCCAATTTCTCGCCAACCAGAAACAATTTCCGAGTGGCAAGAAATTATTAAAAAAGTTTATCCCGATTTGGGCGGTGGAAGCGGCGTCAAATTACTTGCGGCTAAAGATCGTTTTCATTTCACTTTTCGTCAATTTCGCCGGGCATCAGGAGTGCGAAAATTCACCGAAGTTGAAAGTCAGTCAGCCGACTATTTTGTTTTTTTACTTCGAGTTTTGAATCGTTTTGACATCGATCTCGGCGATGAATTTCCCAATTTCTTTGCTTCCGGCTGTTTCGTCTGCCACAAAACACCGTGCCAATGTTTTTACTCCGAATAAGTATTTTACTTCCGTACTATTCAGTATGGTAGTAGAAAAGCGAATCGGTTTGTGGTTTATCGCTGTCAAATAGTAATCAACAGTGTTTTCTTTTTTACCGAAAAATTCTTTTCGGTTATTTTTAATATTGACGGGGGCGAACCTTAACAAGGAGGCGACGGAGATGGAAAAACTGACGTTTGATGGCAAGAAATATAGCTTGAATTTTGAGGGACAAGAATTCGAATGGGAAGTTGAAGGCAGAGGTGATTATTCTTATTGGATTTATCACTATTTTAATTGGCGTGGCACTGGAAAAATCGAAAATAAGGAATCCGTCGAAACAACCACTTTTCTTTTTCAAACCACCACATTAGACAAACAATGGTCCAGATTTTTCCTCTATTCGTTTGAAGATTGTATTTTCTGCTGTCGTAAACCAATTCGCGGAGAATTTCGAGCAGATTCGATTTATTTTCAGCTCTCCTCGGCCATTAATCAAGCAGGCGTGATTGATTATTTGGCGGAACAGGTTCTGGCGGAATTAGAAAATATTGATCGGAAATCCATTATCCCAGAAATAAAAATCCCGAGTTTGGATTTAGAAGAATTGCAACTACTCAGTTTGGCGCCGGAAGCTGATGGACAGTTGACGCTTGGTGTTTTGGTTTGATATAATCCGACTGCCGGACAATCTCGTTACGAGGAGGCCAGAATGATGGCTGAGACAATCGAACTGAAGCCGTTAGAAAAATCTCAACGATCTGAACTTTTGCTGGTTGATCCAAATTGGTTGGCTGGAAAAGGAAAAACTTTGCCTGCTTGGATGGGTGTTGGTTGCCGTTCAGCTGGTGAGGTGATGGTTGCGGTTTGTGTCCGTGGTTTCGGCACCGATCCGTGTCCGAGCATCGGAAAATGGGCATCATTCGGAATTATAACCGGAATCGTTGGAACAATTTCCGATTGTGATTTTCGGGTTAGCGAGAATTTTCGTCTCGAAAAAGATTACGAAATCGATTTTTCCCTGTTCTGGGTTTTGCAGAAAGCGGCGGAAGAAAATGTCGCCAAAAAAGTTCTTGATCCGGAATTTGTCAACATAATGCTTTATTTGGCACTGCCGAGATTTCACTATCGTTCTGGCGATGATCTTTCCGGCAGTTTCAGCCAAAGCGGATTTTGTAGCCGCTGGCAATATCTCGATATAAATCCGGCGGTGTCGCGATCAATTGGCAGTGTTTGTGGCAGCGCAAGACATGAGGGCAACAGATTTTTTCGGGAATCATCGCCAGCGATTCGGCAGTCAATTGAACTTTGCCAGCCAAAAATCAAATCGCAAACGGCATACATTTGTGGGTATATCAAGGAACATTACAGTTGGCAAACCCATGGGCGGAAAATACTTTCGCCCTTTTTTCTACCAAGATTTTTGTGCTATATTGAGATTATGAAACTCGATAAAAATTTGCAAGAAATTATTGTCCAAAGCACTTTGAAAAATAATTTGAGCGATTTGGATATCATCGAAAAAAATAAAGATATTTATTCTTTGATTGCACTGAATGTTTCAGTTCCATTTTATTCTGTTGGATTTTTGGCAGCAGTTTCCGGTGCGATTGCCGAAAAAGGATTGAACATTCTGATCGTCTCAACTTATTCCAAAGATTATATTTTAATCAAGAAGTCAAAACAAAAAATTGCGGTCGAAACTTTGTTGAATTTAGGATTTAAGAAAAATAAATGAACCAAGTTGAGGAAGTTAAAAATAAAATTGATATCGTTGAGTTGATCAGCGGCTATTTGACATTGAAAAAAGCCGGCATCAATTACAAAGGGCTTTGTCCGTTTCACAACGAAAAAACGCCGTCGTTTATGGTTTCGCCCGAGCGGCAAGGTTTCAAGTGTTTCGGTTGTTCGGCTGGAGGCGACGTATTCACTTTTGTTGAGATGATTGAGTGTATGGAATTTTACGATTCTTTGAAATTTTTGGCCGAAAAGGCCGGGATTGAACTTAAAAAAGATAAGCCGTTTTCATACGGTGAGAAAAAATTTGAGCCGTCGGAAAAGTCGCGGATTTTTGAAATTAATGATTTGTCGGCAAAATTTTATCACAAAATTTTAACCGATCATCCAAAAGCCGAGCCGGCAAGGAAATATTTGCGAGATCGCGGAATTAAAAAAGAAACGATCGTCGATTGGAAATTGGGTTATGCGCCCAACTCTTGGGATTTAATTCTGAAATTTCTGACTGCTCGTGGTTTTTCCGACAAAGAAATTTTTCGCGCCGGACTTCTTGTTTTGGGCGACAAGGGAAAATATTGGGACCGATTTCGTGGCCGGATTATGTTTCCAATCTCGAACATTTCCGGTCAAATTGTCGCTTTTACCAGCCGCGTTATTGACGATTCTGATCCGAAGGCGGCGAAATATTTGAACTCCGCCGAGTCACCGATTTACATTAAAGGCAAAACAATTTATGGTTTAGATCGGGCCAGAAATGAGATTCGTCAAAGCGGCAAAAGTATAATGGTTGAAGGAAATATGGATGTCATTGCTTGTCAGGCCGCCGGCTTCAAAAATGTTGTTGCCACCTCCGGCACGGCTCTAACATCGGATCAGCTAAAAATTCTCGCCCGATATTCTCCGGACATCATTTTCTCTTTTGATTCCGACGCCGCCGGCAAAACGGCGCTGAAGCGTGCGATAACTTTGGCACTCCAAAATGATATCAACGCTCGAGTTTTAACTTTGCCGGGTTTTAAAGATCCGGACGAGGCAATAAAATCCGATCCGAAAAATTTTTCGCAGGCAATTAAAAATTCAAAATCAGCGCTTGAATATTGGATCGATACCGCGGTTTTGGAAAATGATATCGCCGATGTTTCCGGCAAAAAAAATGTTTCAAAAGAAATTTTGCCGGTCTTAAAAATTATTTCCAATGATCTGGAGCGAGAATATTACATTAAATATTTGGCGAAAAAATTGTCACTTTCGGAATCGTCAATTTTGTCACAGCTGAAAAAAACTTCCGAGCCGCAGTTGTCAAATTATTCGCCTGATGAATTATCAAAAGTTGAAAATCAAAAATTATCTTTCGAGCGCCGAGTTGCCGGACTGGTTTGGCAAGATAAAAATTTAGCAAATGAATTACCGCCAGCATTTTTTGATTTGAATTTCACCGACCAAATCGTCAAAGATTTTTTCGATTTGATAAAATTCGGCGAAGATTGGTCGAAAAAAATCTCTTCACCAACAAAAACTTATCTCGACGGTTTGGCGATGCAGGCGACGAAAGATTTGGACCAAACGGAGGACGAGATCATCAAAAAAGAATTCAATTCCCTGATGAAAAGTTTCGCCGAGAAGAAAAAGGAAAAAATTAAGACCAATTTTGCCGCCGATATTGCCGCCGCCGAAGCTGCCGGCGATAGAGATAAAATAAAGCAGTTGATGAAAGAGTTCCAAAGTGCTATTATAAAATAGTGTAAAGCTAAAAATTAAAAACGCAAAACTGTGGTTGGCACTCCGTGCTGGGATTGATCCGAAAGTTTTGAATTTTGAGTTATAGTTTCTAGCTTTTCGTTTTAAGTTTTAAGTTATTTAACTTGGCCAAGAAAGTCGTAAAATATATTAAAGAGGAGCCGTTGCCTTTTACCCCGGAGGCGAATCAGCTAATCGAAAAGGGCAAAGCTCACGGCTATGTGACTTTGCGCGAGCTGGTGCAGGTATTCCCGACGGCCGAAGAAGATGTCCCAACTTTGGACGAGGTTTTTGATTACCTAATTTGCCACGGCATTGACATTCAGGAGGAGGACCAAAACATCGCGATTCTTTCAGGAATTATTGAAGGTCAGCGTGGTGGCGATGATATTATGGAAGGACTGGAATCGATTTCCGATGATTCGGTCCGAATGTACTTGCGGGAAATCGGTCGGATTTCTTTGCTCAAAACCGAAGATGAAATCCGCTTGGCAAAACGAATTGAAAAAGGCGATCAACTGGCGAAACGGCGGTTGGCCGAAGCCAATTTGCGACTTGTGGTCTCAATCGCCAAAAAATATATCGGTCGCGGACTGTCACTTTTGGACGCAATTCAGGAAGGTAACACCGGTTTGATGCGGGCGGTGGAGAAATTTGATTACAAAAAAGGCTATAAATTTTCAACCTATGCGACTTGGTGGATTCGCCAGGCGATCACCCGAGCAATCGCCGATCAGGCGCGAACGATTCGAATTCCGGTTCACATGATTGAAACGATTAACAAATTAATTCGGGTCCAGCGGCAGTTGGTTCAGGACTTAGGTCGCGAGCCGAATCCGGAGGAAATTGCCAAAGAGATGGGAATTGATATTGAAAAAGTCGAACACATCATCAAAATTTCACAAGAGACGGTTTCACTTGAGTCGCCGGTCGGCGAGGAATCGGATTCAAAACTCGGCGACTTTATTGAAGATGATAAAAATCTCTCTCCGGAGGAAAACGCAATTTATCAACTTTTGAAAGGTGATGTTGGTCGTTTTCTTGAAGTTCTGGCGCCGCGCGAACAAAAAGTTTTGAAAATGCGTTTCGGTTTGGAGACCGGTCGAACTCACACTTTGGAAGAAGTTGGTAAGGAATTTGGCGTCACCCGCGAACGAATCCGCCAAATCGAGTCAAAAGCACTCCAGAAATTAAAAAAATCGGAAAAATCTGAAAGCTTGCACAACTACCTCAAATAGTCGTAAGCCAATAAGCTAGTAAGCCGTAAGCAAAACCAAAATCCAAAATATGACGGGTAATATTCAATACGTGTTGAATATAACCAGTCATTTTTATTTTAAAACCATTGACTTCGGAAAAACTTTTTGCTAAATTAAAAATATCCTGACGTGGAAAGGTGAGTAAGATGAAAAAGCTGGTGATCGTTCGGCACGGAGATTATTGTTATTCTGATGGTGAAAATGTTTTAAGCCATGCAGGAGAAGATCAGATTCGAGAATTGATCGAAAAGCTAGTCGCAGAAAATGTTATAATCAATTCGGGTGGGGAACTAGTGATTTTGTCTTCTACTGCCAGGCGAGCTGTTGACAGCGCGAAGATCATTGCTGAGGCGCTTGGTGTACGATGTAATTTCAACGAGATTCTTTGGTCAGAAAGTTTTAGAATTGAGAACTTGCCAGGAGCTTTGGAGTTAGTTAGGCAACTGGAATCGGCTGACACAGTTATCATGGTGACTCATTACAAATACACTAAATATTTCCCGCAATATTTCGGGCAAGAATATCTTGGTGTCAATAGTTTCCCAATGTCTGTTGCCGGTAAAGGCCGGGCTTGGGTTATCGATTGCGAAACCAAGACCTGCGAATATTTCTAAAAACACAAACTGCTCGCGGTGAGCAGTTTTTTTCTGGAGAAAATCAAGATTGCTTCGCTGTCGCTCGCAATGACAAAAGGAAAATAGTTCTCGCTATCGCTCGAACAATACTTGCTATCCATTCTTGTCTATCATTGCTTCCAATTTATCAACCAGCTGGAAAAATTCCGCTGAGCGTTTGTTGCGTGGGCGGGGCAAATCATTTGGAGCAACATGGGAAATTCGGCCGGGATTTGCCGACATCACACAAATTCGATCCGAAAGTTCAACCGCTTCCTCAATCAAATGAGAAATCATTACCACCGTCAACTTTTCCCTTTGCCAAATTTCCAAAAGTTCGGCCCGAAGTTTTTTGGCGGTAAAAACATCGAGTGCCGAAAATGGCTCGTCCAAAAATAAAACATTCGGGTTGACCGCCAGTGCTCTAGCGATTCCGACCCGTTGTTTCATGCCACCGGAAAGCTCCTTTGGATGTTTTTTTTCGACGCCGAAAAGCCCCATCATCTGAATTTTTTCTTTGGCGATTTTTTCCACCTCATCCGCCGCCAGTCCTTTCATCTTCGGGCCGAAAGCAACATTTTCAAAAACCGAAAGCCAGGGAAACAAGGCGAAGTTTTGGAAAACCATCGCCAAGCGAACATCATTATCAATTTTTACCTCTCCCGAAGTCGGCGGAATTATTCCCGATAAAATTCGAAGCAAGGTTGATTTGCCACAACCCGAGGGCCCAACGATGCAAACAAATTCACCGCCAGAAACGGAGAAATCAACGCCGGACAAAACTGTTTGTTTTTTATCATCAATTTCAAAATCCTGACCGACAGAGCTAGAGAAAATTAATTTTTTTTCGTTCATTTTTTAACCCTCAGTGCTATAATTCGTCACCCGGTTTAGAAGCGGTAGCCAGAGAATTTTATTGAGTATATATAGTAGGAGAAGCAGGATGGCAATGCCGAAAGCCAGCGCCAGATTTTCCTGATTTTGTCCGAGCTTGCCGAGGTAGGTGCCGATGCCAACATTGGCATGGACCAAAAGTTCGGCGCCGATAATAAACTCCCATCCCTCGCCCCAGCCAACAATCGAGCCAGTGACGATTGATGGCATCAGTTCGGGAATTGTGTAATTCCAAAGTCGTTTTGCTCCTCTGGCGCCGAAAATTGTTGCCGCTTCCTCAAAATCAATTCGGCGATTTTTCATTCCGCCGATAATTGAGAACAATATTGGCCAGATCATCGTAATTGTCAGGACGGAAATAATCACCGTCTCCGGCGAATTTTTCAGGGCGACAACCAGAACCGGGAAAAGTGCGAACGATGGGAAACTTTGGAGGACATCGAAGATCGGTAGGAGTAAATCCTCAATTACTTTGTGCGAGGTAATTATCAGAGCGACAATTATCGCCGCCGCCGCGGCGATCAAATAGGCGATCGTTGTCCGAATTAAGCTGGCAACAAAGCCGTTAAAAATTTCCCGACCGGAAAGTTGGGAAAAGTTGATGACCAAACTCAAGATGGCTAAAATTAAAATTATCCAAGCCCAGCTGACAAGGCCGGAGAGCCAGCGATGCTTTAAGATGTGATGTTTTTTTGTCGAATGAAGTTGGGCTGAATATCTCATAGTTTAATTATAACAGGATTTTTTCCGAAAGAAAAAATCCCGAATTAAGAATTAAGATCTCAGAATTCAGAATGTAATTAAGAATTGATAATTGTTTATCAATCAGAAACTTCCATAACTCTTAATTCCGCATTCCGCATTCTGAATTCTTAATTTGATTGATCAAATGTTTGACTTGCCATAAACTAATGTTCTATACTATTATATAGATAGATATTTTGAACTGTCGCGGAGGGGAATGGCTAAAACTAAGGTTGTTGAAGCCAAAAACATCAAGAAAACTTTTCTTCTTGGTGAAAATTCAATTGAAGTTCTTAAAGGTCTGACCTTCGAAATCGAGTCGGGCGAGTTTGTGATAATTTTTGGACCCTCCGGTTGCGGCAAATCAACGCTTCTCAATATTATCTCCGGTCTGGAAAATGTTTCCGACGGCTCAATTAAAATTCGCGGCGAACAGCTCGAGGATTACAATCCGAAACAGATGGCCGAATTTCGCCAGTCAAAAATCGGCATTGTTTTCCAATCGTTTAATCTTCTAAAGTCAATGACGACGCAGGAGAATGTTGCCCTGCCGCTTTTGGCCGGAGGCGATGGCTACAGCCAGGCGATGCGTCGGGCGGAGGATCTTCTTACGATGATCGGTCTCAAAGATCACCTCAGAAATATTCCGACCGAGCTCTCCGGTGGTCAGCAACAGCGGGTGGCGATGGCGCGGGCGCTGGCGACCAACCCCTGGATCTTAATTTGTGACGAACCTACAGGAAATCTTGACTCAAAGTCATCAGAAGAAGTGATGAGTATTTTTAATACCTTAAATCAACGCTCGAAAAAAACCATCATTATGGTTACTCACAACCCGGATTATTTGAAATATGCCGATAAGGTTTTTCATATGAAAGACGGTTTAATCGCCGAAACAACCAGAAATAGCAAAAGAGTCGCGGTTAAAGATGTCGGTGGTTTCAAGCCGAGTGAACATTTGATTGGGGCTTGAGAAATCAAAAATCAAACATCAAAAATCAAAATGACAGATAAAAATGTAAAAAAAGTAAAAATTCCGGCACGAAGTGCTGACCATAATTTTGATCTTTGATTTTTTATTTTTGATATTTTATGAAGTTCACTCAAGTTCTTCGAATTGCTGTTTCAAACCTAAAGTCGAATAAAATGCGGACGATTTTAACTGTTGCCGGCATTTCCGTTGGCATCGGGGCGATCGTCTTTTTGGTTTCTTTGGGTTATGGTTTGCAGGATTTATCAATTAAAAAAATTGCTTCGATCGAGGCGGTTAACACTTTGGAAGTTTCCGACGGCAAACAGGAAATCAACAAGTTAAATCAGGCGATGGCCGGAAAGTTTAATGCCCTGCCGAATGTGACCAAGGTCTCGCCCTTAATGATGGTCGGCGGCAAAACTGACATCGGAAGTTCAAAAACCGACATGGTTGCCAATTTAGTTGATGACAATTTTTTCGCTCTCGACGGCACCAAGGTTGCTTCCGGTTCGCTCTATCCGGCCGGTGTCAGCGACCAATCGGTGGTTTCTAGCGGTCTGGTTAAGGCCTTGGGTAGTGACACGGCGACCGAGCTTGGCAAGGAGATATTCGTTGACCTAAACTTTGTTGCCGCTGGGAATCAGGCAGCAACAGTAACCAAAAAATTCAAAGTCGCCGGTGTTATTACCGACGATTCATCAAGTTATATTTATGCGCCGATTTCACTTTTCTCCGACAAGGTGTTAGATACAACAATTTTCAATTCGATAAAAGTCGCGGTTAGTGGCACCGATAAAATTCCCGACGCCAGAAAAGCGATCGAGGATCTCGGTTTCTCTGTCACCTCCGTTGCCGACACGATTTCCCAAGTCAACCAGATCTTTCGAATTGTCCAAATCGTCCTCGCTCTTTTCGGCGTCATCGCACTGGTCGTTGCGGCAATTGGAATGTTCAACACGATGACGATTGCTCTTCTTGAGCGGACCCGCGATATCGGAATTATGAAAGCGATCGGTGTTTACAATATTGATGTCGCCAAAATATTCCTTTCGGAATCGGCGATGATCGCTGTAATGGGTGGCGTGATGGGAACGGTTCTCGGCGAATTAACCGGATTTCTGATCAATCTTGGAATAAATTCATTAGCAAAAAGTGTTGGCGGTGAAGCCCAGACGCTGTTTTATACGCCGTGGTGGTTAGCGGCCGGCATTATCGGTTTTTCGGTCGTTGTCGGCTTTTCAACCGGCTTTTATCCCTCGAAACGGGCGAGTAATTTGAATCCGCTGGACGCGTTGCGCTATGAGTAGCGTAAAGCTAAAAGCTAAAAGCGCAAAACTATAACCTAAAAATTAAAACTAAAATAAATCCCGGCACGGAGTGCCGACCACAACTTTACACTTTTCACTTTTAACTTTAAACTAAATATCGTGGAAGTTTCACCGGACAAAAAAAACGAGTATCTGGTTTCCGACGAGGATTTGGCCAAGTTGGCGGTCGCCAGACAATCAACCTGGTATTTTATTACTCTGGCGGTTTATTTTCTTTGCGCCGGTCTCGGTTTCGCCATGGCGATTTTAGTAATGTATATTTTGGCCCACTATTTTAAATAAGATCAAAATGGAAAAATCAAAGTTTGTGGAAAAAATTTACAATTATGTCGTCAAAGTCAAAAAAGAGGGCTCATTTTTCGGTATTGGTGAAAAGATCAAAACCCGGCGGCAGAAGGTGGCGATTATTTCGGTTTGCGGAATCATTATTATCGCCGCTATTTTGTTTTTCTCGATTATCATCTTCCACCACTACAAAGAGGAGCGGGCGAATAATTTTGACAAATACTACTCCGATGGCCAGGCGCTGTTGGTTTCCGGTGATTTTTCCGGAGCAATTGATTCGCTGACCAAAGCGGTGGATGTTGATTCAAACAATTACAACGCTCTTTTTTCGCTCGCCAGCGCTTATTATGGCACCAAGGACTATCAAAGCGCGATCAAGTATTTCAACCAAGCGGCAACCGGCAAAAATGTAAGCAAATCAAGCATCGCCATGGACATTAACTCTCTCGGCAACGCCTACCGCGATTCGGGGCAAATTGACAAGGCAGTTGAATCGTATAAAAAAGCGATTGAAAACGATTCGCACAACATTTTCGCTTATTCAAATTTGGCGGCGGTCTATTATGGCCAAGGCGACAAGAATCAGGCGATTTCGATTTTAAATGCTGGCATCGCCGCTAATCCGAGCGCCAAAAATCTCCAAACGCTTTTGGCAAAATACAAAAAATAAAATTGATCCCTAAAACAAAAAACCGATCGCCAATCTCGGCGTTTTTTGTTGCCTTAGCCGATAAAACGGATGGCGAAGTAGAGAATGGTGATGCCGAGAATCGTTGAGAAAGTTGTCCAAAGAGTTGGGTGTCGGTGGTGGCTTTCGGGGATGAGGTCCGAGGCGCCGATATAAAAGAAAAAGCCGGCGAAAATTGCCAGAAGGACGCCGAGAGTCGTCGCCCCAACAGTAAAAAACAAAGTCGAAATAATTCCCAGCGCCGGGGCGATGGCGTCGAGCGCCAACCAAAAGATCGCCAGATTTTTTTTGCCCTGATTTTTCAAAACCATATTAACGGTGTTGATGCCGTCGGAGAAATCGTGGGTTAAAACGGCGGCGGCGACGATCCAGCCGACAGCCGGCGAAACTTTGAAGGCCAAACCGATTCCCAACCCATCCAAAAAACTGTGGAGGCAAAGAGTGGCGGTGCCGAGAGTTCCTTTGTGGCCGGGATTTTCGCACTCTTCATCGCCGTGGCTGTGAATTGAAAAGAAGCGGTCAATCACAAGATAAAAAACGAAACCGCCGGCGATTAAAGTGGTGATAATCTTTAGGTCGTAAGTTTTTTGGCATAAATCGATCGCTTCCGGCAGGAGATCAAAAAAAGCGACGCCGATGACGGCACCGGCGGAAAAACCGAGGATCAAATGCAGTTTGTCGCGAAAGCGAATGGCAAAAAACCCACCGAAAAAAGTTGCGGCAAGAGCCAGAATTGCAATTAAGAAAATTATATTCATTCAGTTATTATCATACCCAATTGGCGGGAATAATCAATCCTTTACATCGTCCTACCTACTATATATAATAGTAGACAGAGAGGCAAGAATTCCAAAAATTTTTGACGAAAGGGGCAAGATGTTTTGTGCTAAATGTGGGGAGAAGATTAAGGGGGATGAGAAGTTTTGTTCTAAATGCGGGCATCCGACAAAGGCCGAGGTGAAAAAAGTTGAGGAGCCGAAAAAGGCCGAGGTGAAAAAAAGTCAAGTGACCAAAAATCCGCCGCCGCCGACTGCTACACCGGTCGCAGGTGGCCCTCCGCCAAGAAAAGGCAATCCGCTTTTGGTTTTGATCGGAATGCTCCTGCTCTTTACCGGTTTGCCACTGATTTATTATATTTCCACCGGCACTTCCGGTTCGATGTCTGCGTCTCTGGCTTCTTTCATAATTTGGGGTTTGCTTATCGTTGGTGTTGTTTTGTTTATCTGGTTGGTTGTCAGGTTAATCAAATCAATCATCAAGAAAAAAGTTCGATCAATGATCGGATATAGTGTCGCGATTTTGATTTTGCTCGCCTTAAGTTACGGCATTTATCGCTATTTTGTCAACCGCGAAGTTGCTTCCTACGGAAATATTCAGGATGCTTTCACCAGCGTTCTCTCGGCCGAATATCTTGGTGACGACATTTTGGCTGGAAAATCAACTGCCGATTTTGCCAATGTCAAACATCAAGTCGACATCGCTGTTGATGTGTTGTCAAAAATTACGCCACCAAAGCGCTTGAAAAATTACTACGATTCAATCAACAGCTGGTCAAAAAAGTTAGATACCGCCGCCGGAAGTCGTAAGGCCTGGAAAAGTCGGCCGGAGCCGCCGACAACTTTCGGCACCGCTGTTTCCGGCAGTGAGGCGAACACTCTTTTCCAGACCTCGCTCGATCGAATTGCGTCAACAAAAGATTACGGCGACTTGGCGATCGCCAAGGGCGACAAGGATTCAATGCGCTACATTGCCGCCGAACTTTGGGCTGAAGATATCTCACTCGGGAATATTTCGACCGCTTATCTGCCGGCGGAGAATCATCTGGCCGATTTTATAATTACACCGGCGCAGGCCAAAAGCTCTTTGAAATTTCCCCGCGGACACTGCGGAGATTTTGCTCCTTGCCGCGGTGATCTAAAGAAAAAATTACCGCCGTCTTATCAATCGGCCCACCGATATTCTGTTGGTGATGGCGATGCTCGGACTGCCTGGAATAATGCTTGGGACGATATGCTAAAAACAATTTCAATTGATAACGGCTATAACACCGGTGGCGCCGGCATCACAAATCCTGGCGACCCGAAAGCGGTTTCGCCGATGGAGCAGGCGTTCACCGACGAGTGCACGGCCAAAGGTGGAACGGTCGGCGGCGGTGGGGTTAAAGATCGCCTGCCGACAACGCTTAGCTCCGGCTGGAATTGCAATTATCCAAACGGTTCGCAAAGTTGCTGGGATTTTCTCACCACCTCCGGTCAAAGGTTTATGGGTGGAAATTCCGGTTGTCCGGAACAAGGGCTTCTGCCAAAGCCGGTGACAACCCCGAACTGGTGGCCGAATTTCGGTGGCGGCGGAAGTAATGGCGGTGGCGGAAGTAACGGTGGCGGAAGTGGCACAACAACGCCAACTTTTGCTGGAACATATCATGTGACATATTCGACAATGAGTTGCAACCTTGGCACCTCGCTCGGTTACGGCTCAATGTTTAATGCCGCCGGTTTCACCGACACAATTGTTGTCAGTGGCAACACGGTGAAAAATTTTGACGGCACGACTTCACAAATTGATTCCGCCGGCAATTCTTCGTTTGTTTACAATATGAATTACGGCGCCGGCGGCGTGAAATTTACTGTTACTTATCACTTTTCCGGCTCGTCTGTCTCCGGCAAAATTTCAATGGTCGTCAATGCCTATACCGAGGGCGGAACCGGCACCGTCACCTGTTCGGAAACATTTTCCGGCTCAAAATAAAAAATTGGAGGTAAAATGAGAAAAGTAAAAATCTCTTTTGCGATTGTTTTTGCTTCACTTTTGTTAATAACCGCCGGAGCAAAACTAGCCTGTGCCGACGGCGGAATTTATGTTCCGCCTAATTATTACGGCTATGAAACAAGTCAGCAGGCATTTATTTATTATACCGGACAAACCGAGACGCTAGTCATCTCCGCTGGTTTTCGCGGTGACGCTAAAGATTTTTCTTGGGTCATTCCTTTGCCGGCAAAGCCGGAAATTGACAAAGCTCAACCCGGACTTTTTAGAACTTTGGACGGGATAACTAAAACAACGAGAGAAAATTATTATCTTGGTAGTAGTTTTAGTCGGCCCGACTCAAGTCAAATGTCATCGGTTGAAGTCATTTCGGAAAAGACCGTTGATATGTACAATACCGCCGTTTTGAAAGCTAGCGACGAAAAGTCGCTTTCCAGTTGGCTGACTAGCCACGGCTACAATTTTCCTGCGGATCAAAATACGGCGCTTAAGAGTTATGTTGACGGCGGCTGGTATTTTGCCGTTGCCAGGATTCAGCCGAGTTTGGTCAATGATCCGAGTACCGGAAGGGCTTTGGCTCACGGCGATTTAACGCCGTTGAAATTTGCTTTTACCACCGACAAAATTATTTATCCGATGAAATTAACCGGCGTTGTCCTTCGATCTATTTTGCCGCAATCCGCTGATAATTCTGTGACTCAGTTGCCAGCTGGCGCTCAGCCGGAGATTGTTTCGACCGGTGTTCCCTTAACTCTTTATGTGCTTTCAACCGGCGAAGTCGAGCAAAACGCACTTTCAACCGATTATGCCAATTGGTTGTCGGAGGGCAATAAAAATGGAATTAAGGCCGATCTTTCCGGCACGAATATTTCCAGCGATAAACTGTTTTTAACCAAGCTGTCGGCGACTTTTGCGCCGAAACAGATCACCGACGACCTCATCATCACGCCAGCCGGTAATGACTCGATTTATCCAGCTCCGACTTACAAAACTCTGGCTTTTTGGTTGCTTAATTTGTCGGCGCTCGTTGTTACTCTGGTCGTCGCCATTCTTTCACCGCCGGCACTAATTTTCATTGTTTTCGCCCTTTTGCAACGGTTTGCAATTAAACGAAAATCAATATACATTTTGGCCAGCATCTACCAAATTATTTTTTGCCTTTTGCCGATTATTGCCTGGCTTTTATTTTATCTCGTCGTCAGCGGAAGTCAGGACAATTTTATCCTCACTGATAGTGCCGCCGGCATCTCGCTCGGACTGCTTCTGATTCTAGTTGCAGCAGTTTTCCTGACAATTAAAATGCTAAAATATCGAAAAAATGTTTTGCATCAAATGTCGGGCAAAATTGAAAGCCGGTGATAAATTCTGCAAGAAGTGCGGACAGGCGGTTGGCGAGGCCGAGGAGCCAAATCAAGCGCTAGAAAGTAAACCAGCAGTAGCGCCGATCGCCGTGCCGGCGCCTCAGCCAAATGATGATGGGCCTATGGCCCAGAAACAAAAAACCGCCAAAGCTTGCGGCTCTTGTTTCGGTCTCCTGGTAATACTTGTTGTCGGAGTTATTTGCTATTCCGGATTTTCAAATTATTTCAAAAACTTAAGTAGTAGCTCCTCCTCTTCAAGCGGAAGTAATAAATCAACCGGTTCTTCCAGCTCGAGCACAAAAAGTAATTCGAGTTCCGGACAAACGACGACTCCTTCGACTCAAACGACGAAACAACTCTACTACTCTGTCGGTTGTTCAAACTGCCAAAGCTTCGTCTGCCAGCGAGGTTACAGTTACGCCGGCTGGGATGCCGGTATCTGGCAGTATTATAAAGATGCCTGCAACTCCTGCAGTTGTACCGATGTCAAAAGCCAGTCGGTTTGGCGCTAGGGTTTTTTTCGATTTATTTTTGCCTAACTCCTTTTTTATCACACTAACGTGAAAAAAAGAAATTAGGCAAAAAATCATAGTTGGTTTTCAGTTGTTTTTTGATTTTTTATTGCACTAACGCAAAAAAAATCAAAAAACAACTTCAATATTTGTCACACTAACGCAAAAAAAATCAAAAAACAACTTCAATATTTTTTATATTAACATAATAAATCAGGAGGAAAAATGAAAATTTGGGGAATTGTTGCGACGGTTTTGTTGATTGTTGCTATCGGCCTTAGTGGCTGGCTCTATGTCCAGAATAATAATTTGAAGAGTCAGAAGAACAAAGTTGAAACTGACCTGTCATCAATGACGGCGGCCAAAGCGCAGTCCGAGACCAAGAGAGTTTCGGCCGGTAAAAAGCTTGAAATTTTAAGCAAGATTTTCGCCAATATCAGCACTCAAGATGAATCACTAGTGGTTTACGACCTGATTAAATCATTAAACGATGACACTCTGACCGCTGACTTTAAGGCGATGCAAAATAGTAAGCCGGGCGACACCTCCGGCAGCAAAATGATAACCGATTTGCTCTTGTCGGCAACTAGCGATTTGAAGTAATTAATTTTAGCTTTCAAATAAAAAAAGCTGGAGAAAATCTCCAGCTTTTTTTCATCATAAATCTATTTTTTTGTCAGGGTAATCGTGCCGCTGGCCGATTCGCCGCCGCCGGAACCGGAGTAGCTGACATTAGCAGTTGTGCCGACAATTGTGCCTGAATAAGTGCCAGTAACGGTCGCACTTTGGCCGGATTGTGTTCCAGTGCCGGACAAATTACCGGCGATACTGCCGCCGGCGTCAACTGTGCCGGTGACGGTCAAAACCAGCCGGAGTCCGGAGGAGCTAACATAATTGGCGGTGCCGGAAACAACGCCCTCGACAACATTAACATTGGCATCAGTCAGCCCTTGATGAGCGGTTGAAGTGCCGGTGTAATTGCCGTTAAACTGAACCAGCGGATCAACCGCCGTTGTTGTCGCCGCTGTTTCGGTTTTTGGCTTCGCCCGATAGTGCAAAACAATGGCGACGATCGCCGCAATGACAATGACGGTAATCAGGCAAATGATAACCATTTTGCGTTTCGGTTCAGACGGTTTAAACTCGGTATTTTTTTCTTCCATTTTTCCTCCTAAAAATTATTAAATAATTTTTAGCCCTCCGTAGTCCGCCAAAGGCGAGACGAAGGACGGGCCAGAGAGTTATTTAACAGGGTGAATTTTTTTATATAAACTATTTTTCCAGTGAAATATTTTCCTTATCGTTTTTGGCTGTTTTTTTCCGCTTTAGAATCAAGAAAATCAACACTCCGAGCAGAACTACCGCCAGTCCCAATCCGCCCCAAGTCCACTTATTCATCTCGAATTTTTTATTGTAGGGAGCAGGCGGCGTGGCGGTTCTGGCCGCGACCGGCGCTTTAATTACGGCGCCGGCCGGAATATCAACTTTGGCCTCATTTGAACTGACCGATTCGGCATCATCTTTGTATGCTCGGATCATATAATAATAAGTTTTGCCGGCAGTGACAGCTGTGTCACTCAAAGTTGTCGTCGTTTTTCCACTATCGGCAATTTTTTTGTAATTATTGCCAGCAGTTTCTGTTCGATAAATATTGTAGCCGCCGGTTGTTGTTGTCGCTGATGCCTTCCAGGAAACAACCACCGCTCCGGCTTCGGCCGAGTAAACGGCCAAAACGTTTGTCGGTTTTCCGATTGCACTCGAAGTGTTTGATGATGGACCGGAACCGGATTTTATCGCTCCGGCTGTTCCATTTGTGCCGGTTGTTCCGGTGGTGTCATTTGTGCCGCCGGTTGACACTGGAATATAGTAGGTGCGGAAGCCAAAACTGCCGGAAAAAGTGTTTTGAACATCGCCGGGATAACCCTGAATCGAATATCCTCCGGAAACCGAAGTGGTATAAAACCAGCCGGTGGCGTTGTCGTTGGTCAAATCATCAATACAGACAAAATAATTTGAACCAACCGTCAGCGTCAACCCCTGACTGTCATTTGCGCTAAAACGGGAGAGCAAATTTCCCGACATCGCATAATTATTAAAAGTGCTTTGAGTGTATGATTTCAGCACGCTGGTGTTTGGTATCGTCGGACTAACCGCTGTCCGCAAACTGGCTTTCATCGGATAACCGGCGCCCAAGTCGTTTTTAACCGCCAAATCAAAATAACTGGCATAACCGCTATTTCCGGGAACAAAACGGGTGCAGGAAGAAATGAAAACCGAGTTATCTCGCCCGTAGGCATTAAAGCCGGGCAGAAACTCCTTGTCAACGGCCGGATCGGCGGCCGAAGCCGTCGGTGGAAAGAGTGACAGTGATCCGACGATCATCAACAACAAGGCAAAAAACATCACAATCTTTTTTCCGCCAGAGGCAGCTTGTCCGCCTATGGCTGGAGACTTCATTTCATTTCGCATTTTCCCCTCGCTTTGCCCCGTTAAATATCCGCGAAGCGGATCGCCCAAAGGGCGATTTAACAGGGTGAATTAATTAATCTATTTATTTTAATTTTATCAGAAAATAAAAAAATGACCAAACAATTGTTTTTTTGGTAAAAGCCGATTTGGTCCGAGGAAACCCAACCCAAGCTTTATTTCCCAAGCACAAAGTGGTATGCTGGAAGTAGAAAATAACAAATTAATCGAGAAATAATGTTTGAACAAACATTAAAAAACATTGATGATATTCTTCGGGCTGATAATGCCGGAAGTGCTTTAGATTACATTGAACAAACTTCCTGGATTTTATTTTTGAAATATCTGGACGATTTGGAAAAAGACAAAGAAAAAAGCGCTAAACTTGCTGGCAAAAAATACAACTACATTTTGCCGCCGGAATTCCGCTGGTCTTCTTGGGCTTGCCCGAAAAAAGCTGATGGAAAAATTGATTTTCAAAAAGCGCTTGACGGCGATGATCTTAACGATTTTGTCAACAATAAACTTTTTCCCTACTTAAAAAAATTCAGGTCGGAAGAATCAAGCAAAATCGAAAACAAAATCGGCGAAGTTTTTCACGAGCTGAAAAACAAAATCCAAAGCGGCTATTCGCTCCGAAGTATTTTAAACATTGTTGATAATCTGCATTTTCAAACCAGCGAAGAAAAGCACGAACTTTCTCATCTATATGAAAGTAAAATTCAGAACATGGGAAATGCCGGACGCGATGGCGGCCAATATTACACGCCACGACCGCTGATTAAAACCATTGTCAAAGTTGTCGCGCCAAAACTTGGTGAAACGATTTATGACGGCGCTTGCGGTAGTGCCGGATTTTTAGTTGAAGCGTTTAATTACTTGACGCAAAATCGCGAAAAACTTAGTCCGTCACAGTGGGACATATTACAATCAAAAACTTTTTACGGCAAAGAAAAAATTGCTTTGCCATACATTATCGGCTTAATGAACATGATCCTTCATGGAATCGAAACGCCGAACATTAAACGCACAAACACTTTGTCGGAAAACTTGGCGGACATTCAGGAAAAAGATCGCTACGACATAGTTATTGCTAATCCACCATTTGGCGGTAAAGAGCGTCCGGAAGTTCAACAAAATTTTCCCATTAAAACCGGCGAAACGGCTTTTCTGTTTCTGCAACATTTCATCAAAATTTTAAAAGCTGGTGGTCGAGCAGGCATTATCATTAAAAATACTTTTCTTTCCAACACCGACAACGCTTCGGTTTCTCTGCGCAAACTACTTTTGGAAAATTGCAATCTTCATACTGTGCTCGATTTACCCGGTGGCGCTTTTCAGGGTGCCGGCGTAAAAACAGTTGTCCTATTCTTTGAAAAAGGTGCGCCAACGCAAAAAATTTGGTTTTATCAATTAAATCTTGATCGCAACCTCGGTAAAGGCAACCCGCTTTCGGAAAATGATTTGGCAGAATTTGTCGAATTACAAAAAAACAAGACATATAGCGAGAATTCGTGGTCGCTGGATGTGAAAAATATTGATCAAAATACTTTTGATTTGTCCGTAAAAAATCCGACTAAAAACAATGAAGTGATTTTGCGCGAGCCGAAAGAAATTTTGGAGGAGATGGGATCATTTGATGAATTAAACAAAAAAATACTGGAATCAATCGGTGTAATAATTAAATTATGAAGTTTGATGAGAATAATTTTACAAAAAAGAAATATAAAAATGGCACACTATATTTTGTCAAAAATTTTAATTTTCAAAACGACATTCCTGATCGCAAAGGAAGAAAACAAAAGGACTTTTGTGGCAAATCTGCTTTATTGGAATTCTCCGAACGAGAATACACAAAAATTTATATTACAAACAAAAACTTAGAATTGAGTTTTGCCAAAATTTCTGATGATAAATACTTAGTTGACATTACAAAATTTAGTAAGTTTTATAATTCACTGAAAAATAAAACTAACTTTGATTTAGCTCATGCCTTTTTTACAAACTGTCTAGATATCAGGACTGCTAATCTATCAAATAAAGATTACTCAGAAATTCTTAAACGAGATGATTTCAAGAAGTTCTTAAAAGAAAACATATCCGCTGCAAATGGCAATAATATCAGTTCGACAGTATCAAGCATTTCAGATGTGTCTGCTTCTGAAATATATTTAGAATTAAAAAGGAGAAACCTGGATTATCAAAAATTTTTTGAATTTGCAGAAAGTTTTCTAACGGATAAGCAGGATTTAAAAATTTCCGACCTTCAGAAGCTGACAAGAGCGATTGATTTAAAGAAAATCGAGGCAGTATTAAAAATTTGGGAAGAGAATAAAGCGAATCAACACGAAGTGAAGTTTTGGCAAAAATTTTTAAAAAATAATCCTTGGATTATTTCGCAGATTTTCTCTGCTCCATACGCAATTTTTCAGAATGAATTTTATACTGGCGGTCAATATTCAGGAAGCACAAAAGGGGCCAAGATAACCGACTTTGGTTACAAGAATAAATTTTCACAATCCATTGCCATAATTGAAATAAAAACCCCTATGACAAATTTAGTTGAAAAAAAAGAATATGACGGTAGAGGTGGAATTCATCCGATGAACAAGAAGCTTATGGGCTCTATCTCGCAAATATTGATACAGAAGGATTCACTGCAGAAAGATTTTTTACAAAATAATAAAGAAAAAGATTTTAATGTTTGGAATCCCAAAGCCATTTTGATTATCGGGAGTGAAGATAATGAGAATCTTAGCTCCGGTCAGCGAGCATGTTTTGAGTTGTTCAAAAATAGTCAAAAAGATATCGAAATTATCACATTCGATGAACTTTTTGAGAAAATCAAGAATTTAAAGAATCTTTTTTCAAAGTCTAATGAAAAATAATTGGCAAACAAAAAAACTTGGTGAGGTTTGCGATTTTTTTGCTGATGGAAACTGGATTGAAAGCAAAGATCAATCGCAGGAAGGAATCCGGCTTATTCAAACAGGAAATATTGGAGACGGTTTTTTTAAAGATCGCGGAGAAAAAGCTCGCTATATTTCAGAAAAAACTTTTAGAAGGCTAAGGTGCACGGAAATTTTCGCAGGCGATATTTTAATTTCACGTTTGCCAGATCCTGTCGGTAGAGCTTGTATTGTACCCGAGACAGACGAAAAAATGATAACTGCAGTTGATTGCAGTATATTGAGACTTAAAAAAACTTTTCTAGCGTATTTCTTTAATTATTTTTCTCAGTCAAATTCATATTTAGATTCAGTAGAGAGAGAAACAACTGGAACAACACGCAAAAGGATTAGTCGAAAGAATTTAGGACTGATTGAAATTCCAGTTCCGCCGATTGAGAAGCAAAAAAGAATTGTGCATATCGTAGACGAAGTTTTTGAGAAAATCGAAAAAGTAAAAGCAAACTCTGAAAAAAATCTCCAAAATTCTAAAGACCTTTTTGAATCGTATTTGCAGAGCGTTTTTGCATATCCGGGTGAAGATTGGGGCGAAAGTAAGTTAAAAGAAATAGGAATTTCACAAACAGGGACTACTCCAAAAACTGTTGAAAAAGAAAATTATGGTGATTTTATCCCCTTTATAAAACCAGCGGATGTTGATTTTTCTGGTGTTGGGGATATTCGATATGATCATGACGGGTTAAGCGAGGTCGGCTTAAAAAGGGGAAGGAAAATGGAGAAAGGGTCGATCCTTATGGTTTGTATCGGTGCCACGATCGGGAAAGTTGGTTTTGCTGAAAAGTTAGTTTCTTGCAATCAACAGATTAATTCATTAACCGTAAAAGAAGATTTCGAGCCCAAATTTATTTACTATGCAATGACTTCGAAAGAATTTCAAAACAGGGTTTTATCTGAAGGAAAAGGTGCTCAAGCTACACTTCCGATTATTAATAAAACAAAGTGGGAAAGTCTAACAATTCGTTATCCTATCCCGAAAACAGAACAAAAATCCATCGTTGCGAAACTTGATGCGCTTTCGGAGCAGACAAAAAAGCTGGAAGGAATTTACAAACAAAAATTAGCAGATTTGGAAGAGCTGAAAAAATCAGTTCTGAAACAAGCATTCAAGGGAGAGTTGTAAAAAATATGCTATACTCAAATCATGAGTAAACTGATACCAAAAAAAAGAGGAGACACTTTAGTCAAAACCATAGAAAAAAAATATGGTGTTGATTTGAATTATAGGTCTGATGCTCAACTTCATACCGTGTTAAAAAAAGAAGGGCTTCCGTCTCTTTCAAAACTTTTAAAGATGTCTCAAAAGAAGCCAAAATAATTATGAGTGATCTTGAATTTATTAAAAATGAAGATCTTCGCTTAACATTAGAAAACTCAAACGAATATATTTATGCAGTTCTTGAGAATTTGAAAAAAAACGAACAAAGCGAACTATATAAGGAAGAGACATACAGAGTTATTATTTTATATGTTATTTCTGCTATTGAAGCTGTATTACTTTATTTTTATAAAGAACGCGAAGAAAAAATGGAGTATCTTGATTACAAGTTTGTTGCGCCGTTACCAAAAAATTACATTCATAGCGAAAAAAATTCTTTTCCTGTAGTTATAGCTGTACAAGAAAAAGTCGGGAAAGAAGATCATCGAATTGGTTTGAATGATCTAGTAACCTTCTTTAAGAATAAGAAGTTGATACAGCCCAAAACGGCAAGTCAAATTTTAGAGTTAAACGAAATAAGAAATACTTTTCATTTTAGTAAACCTCGTACTAAAAAGTGTAGTCTGGAGCATGTGGAATCAGCATTAAAACTGCTGTTGCATACTATCGAAAAAGCTCCAGCATCATTAAAAATAAAATAGAGTTAAAAAAATATGAACGAATCAGAAACAAGAGCTGAATACATTGACCCAAAACTTAAAGCAAGTGGTTGGGGCGAAGTTGAAGGATCAAAAATTCTTCGAGAATTTCTGACTATGTTCTAGTTTATAAAAATCAGAAAATTGGTGTCATTGAAGCTAAGGCGGAAAATTTAGGTCCGACCGAAGGTGTGGCGCAAGTCAAAGCTTACGCTGAAAAATTACATATTGATTATACTTTCTCGACCAACGGGAAAGAAATATATCAGATGAATTTAAAAAACGGCGAAGAAATGATGATCTCTGATTTCCCGACACCGGAAGAATTGTGGAACCGAACTTTCGCTGATTGGAATGGTTGGACAGAAAAATTTGCCAATATTCCAAATGAAGGCGAATATGGAAAACGATATTACCAAGAAATCGCCATTAACAATATTATAAATGCAGTGGCAGAAAGGAAAGACAGAATTCTTTTAACCATGGCAACCGGTACCGGCAAAACTGCCGTTGCTTTTCAAGTTGCATGGAAACTTTTTCAATCGCGTTGGAATTTGAAACGCGACGGATCTCGGCGGCCGAGGATTTTATTTCTAGCTGACAGAAATATTTTAGCTGACCAAGCTTTTAACGCTTTTGCTCTATTTGGCGAAGACGCTTTGGTTCGAATTAATCCGCTTGATATTCGCAAAAAAGGCGGAGTGCCGACAAGCGGCGGTGTTTTCTTTACAATCTTTCAAACATTTATGAGCGGGCCAAATGACTCGCCGTATTTTGGTGATTATCCAAAAGATTTTTTTGACTTCATTATCATCGATGAATGTCATCGTGGCGGCGCCAACGATGAAAGCAACTGGCGTGGAATTTTGGAACATTTTTCGCCGGCGGTTCAGCTCGGCTTAACTGCAACACCAAAACGCAAAGATAATGTTGATACTTATAGATATTTTGGCGAGCCAGTATATATTTATTCATTAAAAGAAGGTGTTAATGATGGATTTTTGACACCATTCAAAATTAAAAGAATCAAAACGACTCTCGATGATTATGTTTATACTTCCGACGACCAAATTATTGAGGGTGAAGTTGAGGAAGGGAAAATTTACGAAGAGCCGGATTTCAATCGAATAATTGTTATCAAAGAACGTGAGGCAAAAAGAGTTCGCGTGATAATGGACGAAATAAATCAAAATGAAAAGACGATCATTTTTTGCGCAACACAAGACCATGCTGCAGCAGTTCGTGATTTAGTTAATCAAATGAAAGATAGCAAAGATCCAAATTATTGCGTTCGGGTGACGGCAAACGATGGCGCGCGTGGTGATCAATTTTTGCGCGAATTTCAAGACAACGAAAAAACGATTCCAACAATTCTAACGACTTCGCAAAAACTTTCAACTGGTGTTGATGCGCGAAATATTCGAAACATTGTTTTAATGCGACCAGTAAATTCGATGATTGAATTCAAGCAAATAATTGGTCGGGGAACCAGACTTTTTGATGGCAAAGAATATTTTACTATTTACGATTTTGTCGATGCTTATCATCACTTTTCTGACCCAGAATGGGATGGCGAACCAATAGACGAAACAACAGAAACTGAGCATCGCGAACCAAAAAATAACGACGAGCCAAAGGGACCGCCACTATCGCCAGAACCACCAGAGGAGCCAAGGAAAAAACTAAAAATAAAATTGCGTGATGGTAAAGAACGCGAAATTCAACATATGATTTCATCGTCGTTTTGGGGTGCTGACGGCAAGCCACTGTCGTCGGAAGAGTTTATTCAAAAAATGTATGGGGTATTGCCGGAATTTTTCAAGAACGAAGAAGAGTTGCGGAGAATTTGGTCTAATCCGGCCACGCGAAAAACTTTCTTGGCTAGACTTTTCGAAGCTGGTATCGATCTTGACCAACTTTTGAATATCCAGAAAATTGTCAATGGCGAAAGTTGCGATCTTTTCGACGTGTTATCATATTTGTCGTATAGCACGCCGATGATGACGAGAGTTGAACGCGCAGAAAATGCAAAAACCAAAATTTATGAGGGGCTTGGCGATAAACAGACAGAGTTCCTTGATTTTGTTTTGTCAAAGTATGAAGAAAAAGGTGTCGAGGAACTCGACGAGGAAAAATTACCAGTGCTATTAAATTTGAAATACAATGCAATCGCAAATGCTGAACAATCGCTCGGTAGCGTAGAAAAAATTCGATCAATTTTCTTTTCGTTTCAAAAAAAGTTGTATGCGCGGTTAGTTCGGATTGATTAAGAAAGTTTTGTGATTAGTAATTTGATGAGAAAGTTTTTGTCGGCGACACCTTCCCAATCGAGCGGGAGAATTTGGAGTTTGTTGGAGTTGGAGAAAATTAATCCTTGTTTCTGTTCTGGGAAAAGTTTGGAATTACGGACGGACAAATTAAAAAGCAGAATTTTCAGAAGTATTTCAGATTCTACTTCATAAAAAATCTGCCGATTTGAGCGTAAAATTTCGTAAAAAGCAGCTATGGCTCCCCGGGCTGGACTCGAACCAGCAACCTTTTCGTTAACAGCGAACCGCTCTACCATTGCCCGTCTTAATTTCATTAAGCCGAGGTCTCGGCTCGCCTTTGGCGAGACGGAAGCTACTTTTTAGCAATTATGGCTCCCGAGGTCGGACTCGAACCGACAACATCCTCGTTAACAGCGAGGCGCTCTGCCATTGAGCTACTCGGGAGCACAATTGCTAAAAAGTTGTTTTTTCAATAATACTCTTAATAAATTTTCTTCCGGCGTGACTTTTTAAATATCGTTCTCGATTTAAAACTTCGTTTTCTGTCTCAAATTCTTCGGTATAAATAATTTTCCAGGGTTTGTATTTTTTAGTATAAGCATTACATCCCTTGTTGTGTTGAATTAATCTGTTTGCTAGATTGTTCGTCACACCGACATAAGTTTTTTGATAGTTTTTGCTGAAAAGAATATAAATTATATTTTTCATCTCGGGAATGTGGTGACAATTTTCAATTTTGCTAACACCAAAATCTTATCAAAAATCCCCTCAAATGTAAATGTTTGACAGAAGTTTTTTTGTGGTATAATTAAAATATCTAGTAATTATTAAATTAGGAGGGGAGATGAAGAAGGGCTCTTTTGTTTGGCGGTTTGCGTCGGTGTTTTTGTCACTGACTCTAATCGTCGGAATTTTTGCTGGTCAAGTGGAAAAGGCCTCGGCCCACTCGTCGTTGGATCAGTACATCAACACCGCAGACGGCTACTGGAAAATTGAAACTCACCGCTGGCTTGGCCAAAGCTTCAGGCCGACTTACAACAAGTTGGATGGGCTTGGGGTTTACGCCGGTATCGCGTCCGGTGGACCGGCATCTTGTACGCTGACAATCAGCGTCTATTCGATTTCACCAGTGGCAAAAATTGCTGAAACAACGAAAGTTATTCCGGCGGCCGACAGTTACAACATCGCCGATATCACCGCGGTTGATACCGTTCCCGATGCCAATTATGTGATGTATGTCAGCGCCAGTTCGACTTATGCTTACTGGTTGGTTAAGACAACAAACGCCTATCCTCGCGGCAACGCAATTATTGATTCGGTTGGCAATATCAACCAGGATTTTGTTTTTGCAACTTTTGGTTATAACAATACGCCGCCGGCGGCACCGGATCCGGCGCCGGTTGTCACTCCTTCGACACCAACCGGCGGTGATGCTGGCACCGATACTTCAACTGCCGCCGACACATCATCAACTTCAACTTCGATTTCTGCTCCAACTAATTTGGTGGCTCAAGCCGCTTCCGGTACAACTTCCGGAGCGATTAATCTTTCTTGGACCGCCTCAACGACAGCTGATATTACCGGTTACAAAATTTTGCGTAGCGTCTCGGAGACCTCGGGATTTGTCGAAATTGGCACCAGCGATAAAAAGACCTTGAGCTACAAAGATGAGAAAGCGGTGACAAATCAAAAATATTATTACGCCGTTCGGGCTTATAAAAATAGCACGCAATCGAAAAATTCCAACATTGCCAGTGCAACATTAACTGATACAACGGCGCCGACAAAACTCTCAAATTTCAAAATTACAAGCCAAAACGAGAACGAAATTGCTTTTGCCTGGGATAAGGCCGCCGACACCGACCTGGCGAACTATATTCTGACCGTTGCCGAAAGCGATGCGACTGGCGCTAAAGTTTATCTGACAGTTGACACAATTTCAAAAGATGCTGTTTCTTACACACTGAAACTTGCCGACAACTCCACCTTGGTAAAAGACAAAAATTACACTTTTTATCTCCAGGCCAAGGATATCAGCAATAACTATTCGGAAAAAGCAACGACCTCCGGCAAATTTCTGGTTGTGGTGGTCAAAACATTCTGGCAGAAATGGATGTGGCCGCTGATCGGCGCCGGAGCTATCATCATTATCGGTGCGGCAGTTGCGATTATCTTGATTGTTCGCAAACGAAAGAAACTGAAAGCCGCTAGAGTCGTCTAGCAAAATATCGTCAATTTGAAAGTCCCGGCCGCAAATCCGGGACTTTTGTTTTTTTAAAAATTTGTGATAAAATTGTGAAAGAGAGGAAGTATGAAAATATTTAGTAAGAGACCGGCAGTAATACTTGTCAATCAATCAACAAAGGAAAAAATTGATGCGATTTTGTCGCGGCTCGACAATCGGCTGGAGCAGGAGCTCCGAAAAGAGGTGATCGAACCCCGCGACACTCACGCGCCGCGTTTTTCTGGTAGTCGCTTCGAGCCGGAAAAGGTTGAGATCTTTGAATCGTTTCGGGAAAAAATTCAGCATTACAGAGAATTACTTCAAGAAGGAAATATCAAGGAAATAAATTTATTTGAGCTTCGAACGACACTTCGAATTTTGGCTGCCAACGGTGACAAACAGAGCGGCGAAGATTTTAAGTTCATCGAATCATTAAAAATATAAGTTTTATCGGGGGTTTAGCATGGGAGAAGTCATCGGACCAGAAATTCCTGGCGAGGCGATGGAAAATAAAACACTTTTGGAGATCTTGACTCGTCTCGATCAGAAATTAAAATCAGGGATTGAAGAGATTGGTGAACCAAAGAGTTTGTATTATGCCGATGACGCTCATTTTGCGAAAGATAGAAAAGAGGCGATGAAAACTTTTGCTGAAGTTGTCGAAGAGGATATAGCCAAAGTAAGTGTTGGCAGTTTGGAGGGAATTGACCTGTCAAAGCCGACGATTGCTTTAAATATTTTTGCAAAACAAGGCGATCAACAAAGCGCGCGCGACTTAGAAATCTTGCGCTCGATCTAAAGATAAAATTTCTCCACCAGAAATCGCGGAGAATTTATTTTGTCTTGAATAATACCACCTCGGGGTATACTGTGAATAAGTGGGGGTATGGCTGTGGAAAACTTCTGCGAAGTTTTCCACGGAAGCTCTAAACTCAAAACTCTAAATTCTAATAAATCCAAAATCCAAATTTTTGGAATTGAAATTTAAAACATTCGATTTTATTAATTATGGAAACTAAGAAAATTCAAAACCGTTTGAAGCGAATTGAGGGGCAAATTCGTGGAGTTGAGGAGATGATTTCGGTTTTGCGGCCGGTTGACGATATTATAATCCAGCTTTCGGCGATCCGCAGCGCTGTTGATTCGCTTTTAATTGGAATGGTTGAAGAGGAAATTGAAACTGCCGACCGACAACGGTTTTTGGAACTCAGACGAACAATCAAGCGGATGCTGCGCTAAGATAAAAAAAGGCCGCTCACACGGCGTGAGTGGCTGGGTAGGGGACGGCGCCGGCTAATTGCCGACGATGGCAGCCTCGAAGTAGTGGCTAATGTCGAGGTAGGTTGCCCGTGGGTCGGGAATGGATATTGTCAGTCGTTCTCCCTTGTATTGCGCCTCGATCGCTTGCAGGTTTTCGATGTTGTCGATCTTGACGTTGTGTGTCTCGGCAATCTGGCAAATCAGTTCTGGCAGTGACATCTTCGGCATTTGTTCTGGCCTCCGGAGTGGTCTGGTTTTCGCAGCATTTATTATGATAACAAAATTTGCTGGGTTTTGTCAAGGGCTAACGGTAAAACTTGACAAAAGGAATTTTTTTTGATACAATAATAATAACGGACTTTAACAACTTAAAAAAGGAGAGGAAATGTCTGAAGAACTTCAAGCCCAAACTGTTGTTGCCGAAGGTGAGGATAGGGTCAAAGGTAAGTCCGATCTTATGCTCTGGCAGGCAATTACGATGAGCTTGGTTGCGATCCTTGCGGTCGCAGTCGGCACGATTTACGGAACTATACTCTTTTAAAAAATATGGAGTAGTTCCAAAAAAAATCGCCGTTCGAGTAACCCTCACGGCGATTTTTTTGTATTGAATTTTGTGTAATTTGTTTCCGATCGGAAACAAATTACACAAAATTGGACTAAAAGTTATTAGATACAAGCGATCGCTTGAATACAATAACTTTTTATGGTAATTTTTTTGGACAAAAAAACTCTGCGGCGAGTGGCTGCAGAGCGGGAAGGAAATCATTGTTCAAAATAGTCGGTGACATATCTTGAGCCGCAATTGTGGCAATTAGCTAGATAAATCGCGTCGTAACCGCTAGAACCCGGGCCGTTGTAGCCAAAAATGCGCATTCGGTCATTGTAATCCAAATTCCCAAACGCAAACCAACTAATTTCGTTCAAGCATTTTGGGCAGTGGTATTTTCGGGGAGTGGAAATGTTTTCGTAAGGAATATCTAACGGAACAACGGCAAATGCCACTTCTTTTTCACAAAGCAAGCACTTAGTTTTGAAAGAAGGTAGCGGAGAATGCCGGCCGATCAGGTCTTTCAACCTATCGGGTAATCCCGGAATGTTGGATTCTGTGTAGAACAAATCTGCATGATCCGCGACTAGTTGATCATCGGCCACAACATAATCCGGTGCAAGAAATTGGTGCTCGCAACATTGCTGAATTTCTTCGATTTTGGTATGAGCGTCGGCAAGTGTTTTTAGATATTGATCAATTTCTCTGATGCCAGTGCTTTCCATCAGCATTGCCTCCTTGGGTGCTCGCGGTGTGCGCATAATTAAGATAACAAAACGGTGGCAGAATTGTCAAGTGCTGGTGGATACTATATAATAGTAGGTGATAAGAGCAATAACCAAGGAGACAGATGGTCAAGGCAGACGAAATCAAAGTCAATAATAAAAAGTGCATCGGTTGCGGAAATTGTATTTTGGAGTGTCCGGAGCTTTTTCATTTCGACAAGAAAGGCAAATCGGAAGTTGTTGATGGCGGCGAATGTGAAAGTTGCAGCGCCCAAGAAATTATCGATATCTGTCCACAGGATGCTATCGCAAAAGTGTAAAACTAAAAACTCAAAACGCAAAACTATAACTTAAAATTCAAAACAAAAAATCCCAGCACGGAGTGCTGACCATAGCTTTTAGCTTTTAACTTTTCGCTTTAAACTAAAAAACGTGGAGGGGAATAATTTATTTATACTCTATTTTCGCTGGTGGTACGGTTATTTGCCGCGCCGGCTTTTTGCGATGCTCCAAGCGATGTGGCTGATTTTGCTTGACATGTTTTCGGTCAAAATGATAATCCCCACGCTTTTTGCACCTTGGCATCGCGATGTAATTCCACTTGACAATTTATCGCTTCAGGAAAAATTTTCCGCCGCACTTCTCAATTTGACTTCGCGTTTTGTCGGTTTTGTGGTTAAGTCGTTTGTTTTCATCGCCTTTATCGTTTTTTCTGTTGCAACACTGGCAATTTTTACCGTTGCATTTGTCGGTTGGTTTTTCTTCCCGATTCTAATCGCAATTTTGTTGGTTGAAGGGATTATGCACATTTTTTAATTATGAATTGCTTACTTTCACCGAATTTCTAGGCGCTTTTATCACGATCGTTGTCGTGACAGCGCTTGCAACCGTCGAAATTTGGCAAAAGCTCGCAATTCAAGAAAATTTATTAAAATGAAAGCCAAAATCCTTTACAATTTTCATCAAAGCCGGGTGGCAAAATTGGTCGTCCTTAGCCAATTTTTTTCCAGTGTCGTCGGGAAAATAATTTCGCTGATTTTTTGGTTGGGCGGAATTGGCACGGCTCTCGTCTGGATTTTTTGGCTGGTTGGTGCGCTCAATATTGATCAAACTTTTGGTCTCTTGCTCATATCGTCGGCGATATTTTTAATCTTTCTTTCCGCCCGGTCATTTATCGGCTTTTTTCTCAAGGATCCGGAGATCACAACGCCGGCGGAATTTTTAAATATCATCAACTCCGGCCGCGATGCCAACATCATCAACACTTTTTCCCTACCGCTATCAAAAGCGCTCCTGCCGGTTCTCTCTAAATCGGAAAACATCACCTCAACTGAAGTTTTGAAGGCGCTCTCTACGTCGTCGGCGTCAAACTTTATCTTTGCCCGGCTTGGTGTGGGTCACCAAGATTTTGCTGATTTTGTCGGAAAATCAAATTCCAGGGTTGCGGTTGATTTCTCTCACATCGCCGAACGGTCGCTATCAATTTCAATCAAAGAAAATCACAATCAGATCGAAGTTGGTGATATGCTCGTGGCGCTTTCGGAAACCGACCCGATTTTCTCCTCGTTTATTTCGAATCTCGATGTTACCTTCGGCGATTTGCAAAACATTGTTTATTGGCAAACGGAGTCGGCAAAAAAATTTGAAAAGTCGCGAAGTTTTCTTGATCCGAGTAATTTGCATCTGACCGGCGGTATCGGTCGCGACTGGGCTTTCGGTTATACGCCCGAGCTTAATCAATTCGCCACTGATTTGACACAATCAATTGAAAACAATGGGTTGGGACTGGAAATTATCGGTCACGACCGGCAGATTAAAATGCTCGAGGAAATATTAAATCAGGCGACCGGTGCCAACGCTGTTCTAGTTGGCGAACCGGGCGTCGGCAAAAAAACTACCGTCTTTGGCTTGGCAAAAAAATTGTCCGAGGGAACTACTTTGCCGAACTTGGCTCACAAACACATAATGGAGCTTGATATTGATGCCCTGATTTCCGGGCTCTCCGGCAGCGGCGAATTTACCGCTCGGTTGACGCAAGTTTTGTCGCAAGCCGGCAACGCCGGCAATGTCATCATCTTTATTGACGGGCTGGAGAAAATTTTATCCTCCGGCGAAACCGGAACGATTGACGCGACACCGATTTTGGAGTCCTATCTTGGTTATCCGGAGATAAATTTTATCGGCACGATTGACTCATCGAGCTATAATAATTTAATCGCCGCCAATTCGGCGCTAATTCAGCACTTTGAAAAAATTGATGTCACTGAACCGACCGATGCCGAAATGATCCGAATTTTGGAGGATACTGCTCCGGCGGTCGAAAATCACTATGGCGTTTTGGTGACTTATCCGGCGCTGAAAAAAATCGTTGAACTTTCAAAAAAATATTTGCTTGATCGGCCGAATCCGGAGAAGGGAATTTCGGTTTTGGAGGCGGCAGCCGGACAAGATCCAACCGGAGGAGACAGGGTAATTGACGCCGAAGAAATTGAAAATTATCTCTCGGCGAAAACCGGTATTCCGGTTCGCGAAGCGGTCGGGAAGGAGCGGGAGACCTTGATCAATCTTGAAGCCGAACTTCACAAACGGGTGGTCAGCCAAAATCAGGCGATTGCCGAAGTCGCCGGCGCGTTGCGGCGAGCGCGGGCTGGCGTCGGCGAAAGCCAGAAACCGATCGGCAGTTTTCTCTTTTTGGGCCCGACCGGTGTTGGCAAAACCGAAACGGCGAAGGCGCTCTCGGCAATTTATTTCGGTTCGGAGTCGGCGATGATCCGTTTTGATATGAGCGAATATCAAAATAAGGAGGACGTTTATCGGCTGATCGGTTCACCAGCTGGATCGGGCGAAAAAATTGAGGGCGAGTTGACGGCGGAGGTTCGCCAGAAACCGTTTTCACTTGTTCTGTTCGATGAAATTGAAAAAGCCAGTCCAGACATTTTAAATCTTTTGCTTTCGGTTTTGGACGAGGGCTATATTATGAGCTCTGCCGGCAAAAAGGTCTATTTCAAAAATACGATTATCATCGCAACATCAAACGCTGGCGCCAATCTTATTCGCGCCCTTACGGCGAAAAAAACCGAGTATGCGCTGGCGCAAAAAACCTTGGTTGACTACATTCAAAACGCCAACATTTTCAAACCGGAATTTTTGAACCGTTTTTCCTCGGTAATTTACTTCTCGCCACTCTCCGAGCCGGAAATTTTCGAGGTGGCGAAGATGATGATTAAAAATCTGGCCGCCGAACTTTTGCGCGACAAGGGAATAATACTGAAAGTTGAAATCGCTGCGGTTGAAAAGTTGGCTCATTTGGGCTATGATCCGGAAATGGGCGCCCGGCCGATGCAAAGAGTTGTCACTGAACAAATTGAAAACTTTTTGGCTGGGAAAATTCTGTCGGGTGAAATTGCCAAAGGCAGCGAAGTGGTTTTTGGGGTTAGAGACATAAAATAAGATGCCAAAATTGAGAAAAGTTTTGTTTTTCATTGTTGGTTTGCTGGCGATTGCCGGTGTTTTTTTAATAGTTTATCGTTTCCAGAAAAGGGCAAGATTGAGCATCGTTTCTGATATCGTGCCAGTTGCGATTGATCAATTTGCAGCAACTCCGACAGCAGTCATCGAGAAATCAGCACCAGAAGAAACCCCAAAAGAAATTTTACCGACGAAATTTCTTTTATCGGTGCCGTTTCAGCCGCAGGCGCCCTTTGCCGATTGGAGTGAGCCCTACGAAAATGCTTGTGAAGAGGCGTCAATTATCATCGCCGAGTACTATTATAAAAATCAAACGCTTTCGAAAGAGCAGATGAAATCTGAAATTGATTCTGCCGTCGCCTGGCAAATTACAAATTGGGGCGGACACAATGATTTGGACGCGACGGAAACGTTGAAATTGGCTTCTGATTATTTCCATCTTTCCGGCCAGGTTGTTAAAAATTATTCTGCCGACGATATCAAAAAGTATATATCGTCCGGAGTGCCAGTTTTGGCGCCGACTGCCGGCAGAAAACTTGGCAATCCGAATTTTCGCGGCGCTGGTCCAGAATATCATATGTTGGTAATAATCGGCTACGATGATAGTCAGGGAATTTTCATCACCAATGATCCCGGCACCAGAAATGGTAAAAATTACATTTACAAATACCAAACTTTACTCTCCGCCATTTCCGGCCCAAACGAAAATATGGCGAAGGAAATCATTGCGCTTGCGAAATAAATTTCATCACTGATATTAAGTGATCGCGTGATATTAGTGATATAAATATTGATTTTTTCGGGAAAAGGTGCTAAGATTTTTTTGTTGTCAACAAAATCTCCGTGGAGGTCGAAATGCCGACAGAACCAACGGTCGTGGATATTGATTATGTTGTGGTCGCTCCGAATTTGCTTGAGCAATCCGAGCCAAGCCCAAATGTGTTTTGGGAAATAGTTCGAAGAAATAGCGGCTATCCTGAACAGGTTCTTAGGGCTTGGTGGAAAGTTGAAAGGACTTGGCGTGATTCATCTTATGCGACTCTTGGTAGCGGTATAGGGTCACATCCTAAATCAACTAAAATTGATGATGCGATGGCGGAATTGGCGACAATTTCTGATATGAACAAGGTTGATTCCTTTGATTTCAATCGCAAAATTCTCGATCTTTCGCTGCAATTGGCGGCAGTTCGTCAAAATCAAATAAGAATTTCAAGAAAAAACATCAAGACGCCGAAGTTAAGGCGTCTTTTTTCTTGACACTATTCAACCAGGTTTGACATAATCTAAACAGATCGCAACCAGAAAGGGTGATGGCAGACCGCTGTCGTCATAAGTTGGAGATTCACAATCCGCTTGATCCAACGAAAGAATATCAACAGATTTATGACGGAATCAAAGCAGTAGTGAGAAAAGTTGGCGGGAAAATAGAAAGACCAGAAAATGATCAACCGTTTATTGTTGTCTTCCCGGCTGGGTTAGGGTTAGCTGCCTTTGGAAAAGTTTGTAACGCAATCACTGATGCGACAGGTCACGATATGAAATTCCATCAACGGATTGGATTTCCGCCGGATCCACCAGTTGAAATTCCTGAAGATCCAAATTACAAAAGTCAGGAAGATCTTGCTCGTAGTTTCCCTTTCGTTACTGTTGGTATGTTTTGGTGGGAGTTGGCCGGCTACGAAAGTTCGGAAGAATATTATGCTGCTCAAAGTGGCAGTTAAAATCGAATCAATCATCAAGGCGCCCAAGTTAAGGCGTCTTTTTTCATCACTAAATACAAGTGATCGCGTAAATACAGTGATATTTTCATTATTGCGTCTTTCATTTTTTATTTGTGAATATAAACCGGATCGCCGATTTCTGACCAGTTGTAAATAAACTCAGCCGGGCCGACGCCAAGACGGATACAACCATGAGAAACCGGTGTCCCCAAATGTCCCTCGCCCTCTTTGTAGCCGTTCGGCCACTCCGGCAGTTCGTGAATTCCGTAGCCGCCGCCGAGTCCGTTCCACCAGGGCATCCAAAGTCCGTGCGGTGCCGACCATGCCCGTGGACTTTTGTCGAGAATTGTTCGAAGTCCGGTCGGTGTCGGTGTCGAGGCCTTGCCGGAGGAGATTTGATACTGACCGATTTGGTTCGTGCCCTCAAATGCGGTTAAAAGTTGGTTGGTCAAATCAATATCAATATATTTTCCCGGAAATCTGCCGGGGACAATTCCTTCGTTTGGAAAAACAGTGATCGTTGTCGGGTCTTTTGGGTTCTGAACCAGGGCGATCGTCGCAGTCAAAGTCGAAGCAGCCAGTGCGGCGGTGATTTTGTTTATAGCGTCATTTTGATCGGTATAAATTCCCTGACGACCTTGTTGGATTACGCTGTTGTCAACAGCAGAAATTTTGTTGTCAATCACCGGTGTATCGTTTTTTGCCGCCAGAGAGTAAACATAATTTTTGATTGACGAATTTGAAATTGTTGCCGAGTAACTGGTGCCGGATTTGCCAAAGACAATCCACGAACCGATTGTATTTCTGTCAACAGAATAATTTTGGTTGTTCAAAGTGATTTGAATTTGGTGGGAAAGATAGTTTTCCGCTTGGGTTTTTGCCTCGACCAAATCAGTCGCTAAAAGTGCTGGGGTCAGTGGAGCCGTTGGCATTAAAATCTGGCTTTGATCGTTTTTGGCTAGGAATTTTTCCTTCAGCAGTTGGTCGAGCCCGGAGGAGTCAACTGTCAGGCCATTTTCCGCCGTGTTCACAACGACTTGACCGGCGGAAATTTTAAGCGAAGCGTCAGTTGCCGGAATATTTAGTGCTACCGTTGCCCTGTCTTTGAAAGCCGAAAATTGATCCTGATTTGTCTCAGCAGAAAGAGAAATTTTGTTTTTTGTAAAAATTGTTTTGGCGGAAAAATAGATACTTTTGAAAAAACTTTGGTTGCGACCAAAATTTATTGCCGAATTTGCGATCTCTGATGAATCAACAAACAGCCCAGCGTCGAAGAAAGTTGAGGTAAATGTTTTGTCGCCGGAATCAACATTAATTTTATTTTCAAGCAAAGCTGTCGAATAGTTTTCAATCAAACTTTTTGCTTGGACCCTGGTTTTACCGGAGAGGTTAATACTGTCAAATGAAACATTTTTATATATTTTTCCAGCGTAGGCCTTTTGGTAGAAAAAAAGTGAAAGCGATATGGCAAAAATCAATGAGAGAAAAGTAATAATTGAGAGCAAAACTCGTTTTTTGTTTTTGTGTGTCATATAACTATTTTAGCAAGAATTTTTATCTTTTGCCAAATTTTTAGCAAGGAATATCTTTTGATGGGTTCGGTCCGCCGATTGGCGGACGGCCAACACCTTATTACAAGATACAAAGTTTTTTGGCGAAGCCAAAAACACAAAGCGTAACAAGATTTTCTTATAAAATATCTGGAAATGAATTCTTAGTGGTGGGCACAGATGGATTCGAACCATCGGCCAACACCTTATAAGAGTGTCGCTCTACCGCTGAGCTATGTGCCCACCACTAAGAAACTATTTAGTAATCCAGATATTTTTTAACGCACTTGAATAAATACTATTTATCTTGTTATAAGAGTGTCGCCCTACCGCTGCCCCGACGATTTCTAAATGTCGGGATTCCGACCGAAGTGTCGGAAAGCTATGTGTCCACCAACAGGATAATTCTAGCAGAAATAGTAAAATTTTTCCAGCTCTGGTTGACAAAGGCGGAATAATTTGATACAATAAGATAAAGTCATACTTTATCATACTTTGTATGATAAAGTTATCTAAAAACAAAAATGAAAAACTCCAAGAAAAATTTGATCCAAGTAGTGGTAATCGCGTCGGTGATTTTTTTGTTTGCTGGTAAATCATTTGCTTCGGAAATTACGCCGGAAAATATCATCATAGATGTCAACATCGAACGAGCCATTTATAATATTCAGTTATTAAATGTCAACGATCAACTGACGGTTGCGGCCGAAAATAAATCTGCCGATATGCTTTCGCGAAGCTACTTTGAACACTACGCTTTCGGGTTGTCGCCATGGGCTTTCATCATTAGCAAAAATTATCAGTATCAGTCAGCTGGTGAAAATTTGGCCAGAGGAATGCTTGGATGAACTCGCCAGCTCACCGTGCCAACATTCTAAATCCGAATTTCGAGGATATCGGCGTCGGCGTTGTCAAAGGTGCTTATGTCGAAAACGGAAAAGCAAATCAAACAATTTTAACCACCGAACTATTAGCCGAGCCAGAATCAACCCCAAATCATATTTTCAAAAATATTATTCAGAAAATTACCAGCATTTTCAAATAAAATTATAAAAAGAAATTTAGAAAAATATCGCACCAGGTGCGATATTTTTCTTTATTGATTTTGAAAAGATAAAAATCTCTTGACAAGTATTTTCGATGTTGCTAATTTGACGCCGTGGATGCATTATCACCTCTGGCA